>JBDQIL010000147.1:0-7804 GCA_040264415.1 Myxococcota bacterium | reverse complement strand
GATCGCGCCACCTTGCGGCGGGTCGTGGTGGGGTCGTGATCCGAGGCGCCGGGTCAGGCCCTCGCGCGCGAGCGGGTCAGTCGGGGCACATCGGGCACCACCGACCACACGCCCGCAGCCATCTGGCGGGCGTCGATCGTGCGCACCTGCAGCAGCTGCCGAGCGATGACGCGCGGGCGCATGTAGAACCGGAAGGTCGCCTCGCGCAGAGAGGCGAGCAGCTGCGTCGGGCTCTGGACCTCGGAGGCCACCACGATGGCGGCCTGGTCGGGGTTGAAGGTCGTGTAGTTGTGCCAGTCGGTGCGGTCGAGCTTGCCGGCCTTCACCATGTCCACGTACAGCTCGCTGCCAGGGAAGGGCACCGTGATGGCGAACTTCGCGAAGTCGAGGGGCAGGGAGCACGCGTAGTCGATGGTCATCCGAGTCTGCTCGGGCGTCTCGCCAGGCATGCCGATCATGAACAGGCCGACGGTGGTGATGCCCAGCTCGCGACACCACTCGATGGTCTGGCGCGATCGGTCGGCGGTGTTCTTCTTCCCGACGCTCTTGAGCAGGGCGTCGACGCCGCTCTCGATGCCGAAGACCAGCCGCCTGCAGCCCGAGCGCTTCATCCATACCAGCGCCTCACGGGTCACGCTGTCGGTGCGCAGCTCGCTGAGCCAGACCACCTGCTCGTGCAGGCCGCGTCGGATCATCTCGCGGGAGAACGCGATGGCGTGCTTCTCCCCCAGCGGAAAGATCGGGTCCATGAAGCCGATCTGCCGCACGCCGTATCGGCGCACGTCCTGCTCGATCTCGTCGACCACGTTGCCCACCGACCGCTGCCGGTAGATCTTTCCTTGGTTCTCGAGCGCGCAGTAGCTGCACCGGTAGGGGCACCCGCGGCTGGCCGCGACCGCCACGATGGGCTTGGCGATGGTGCCCAGCGGCAGCAGGCTGTACTTCTGGTACGGCAGCAGGCTCCAGTCGGGGAAGGGGTAGGCGTCGAGGTCGGTGTCGAGCGCGCGGGGCGGCCCGCGCCGCAGATCGCCGTGCTCCAGGCAGGTGACGCCCGCGATCCCCTCACTCGTTCGCCCGTCGGCCCATGCGTCGACCACGGCCACGCTCCCGCGCTCTCCCTCGCCGTGCACCACGGCGTCAGCGAGACCCAGGAACTCGGCCGGGAACTCGTCGGCGTGGATGTTGCCGAGCAGGATGCGCACCCCGGGCCAGCGGTCTCGAACCTCGCGGAGCAGGGCCTTCACGTCGGTCGCCACCGGGGTGAGCACCGACACGCCGAAGACCTCGGGTTGGAACGCAGCGATGGCCTGCAGCACGCCCTCGGGCCCGCCGCGCAGGGCGAAGTCGTCGTAGACGCGAACGTCGTGGCCGGCCTTCGACAAGAAGGTCGCGACGTAGGCGATTCCCACGCACGGCATGGGCTCGAGCAGCGCCGCGAATCGACCAAACTGCTGGGGTCGGATGCTCGGGTTCAGCAGCAGCACTCGCATTCGGTCCTCCGAGGCAGCGCCTCTGGGCGCTATCCCATCCTGCCTTCCTCGCAGGTCTCCGGTCCAGCCGAGCGCCGATCCGCCGGGAAACCACGGGCCGGCGACGCGGGGGCTGGTCGGCATGGGGTAGACTCCGGGCATGTCCGCCGATGAGCCCGCCCGACCCGAAGACGACATGGTGCTGGGGCGCCCGCGCTGCTGGCTCACCCGCCGCAGCGGGGCCCGCATCTTGGTGCGCGACCGCGGCCTCCTCTTAGGGCGGGGCAAAGACTGTGACGTCATCCTCGACGACCGGCGGGCCAGCGTCGTGCACGCGCTGGTGACCCCCACCC
This sequence comes from Myxococcota bacterium, assembly GCA_040264415.1. Classification (GTDB taxonomy): domain Bacteria; phylum Myxococcota_A; class UBA796; order UBA796; family UBA2385; genus M30B51. The sequence goes on along the minus strand of JBDQIL010000147.1, from coordinate 5,982 downwards.
TCCGCGGGCTCGAGGTGGTTCACCTGGGCCGAAACCCCACCCGCGTGAGCGACACCGCGATCCACCACCGCGCTGTGCTCCGAGATGGCGACGTGTTGGAGATTCCCGGCGCACGCTTTCACGTGGCCGTCGAGCCCGGCGTGGGGTGGAGCCGCGAGGCGTGGGTGGTCGAGCACCCCGACGGCACCCACTACTCGGTGCGCCAGCTGCCCTTCAAGGTGGGCGGCGGCGCTGACGACCACCTGCAGGTGGTGGGCTGGCCGGCCGGCGCGCTCGAGTTTCACGTCGGCCAAGGCAGCTTGGCCGTCGAGCTGACCGCCGAGGCCAGCCTCGACGGTGACCTGCTGCCGCCCGACGCGGTCGAGGCTGTCGAAGACGGCGACACCATCGAGATCAACCGGGCCCAGATCACGATCCGCACGGTCGATGTGGGCGGTCGCGACCCCACGGTGATGATGGCGGGCGCCAAGCTGCCCACCCGGGCGATCTTCGAGTTCCTCCCGAATGGCGGCAAGCTCGAGCTCAACTTCGTGTCCGACGCGCCGGTGCGGGTGGAGCTCTCCGAGCTGCGCGCGCGGCTGGTGGCGGCGCTGCTCAAGCCGCCCGGCGACTGGGATGCGGGTGAGCACGTGCCAGACGACGCCTTGATCCCGGCGATCTGGCCGGGCAGCCGACGCACCCGCACCGACCTCAACCTGTTGATCCACCGCACCCGCAAAGACCTGCTGCGGGTGGGGCTCAACCCCTCGGTCATCCTGGCCCGCGCCAAGAAGGGGGGCTCGACCTGCTTTCGCCTGTCCCCCGGCGCGAAGGTCTCGGTTCGCTGACATCGGGGCTGGGGCGCCGTCACGCCATGCCGAGCCGGGGCCTGTGCGGTAAGCTCCGGGGCGTGACCGGATGGCGATGGCGCCGATTCCGCGAGAACCCCCCTGGGAGTGCGATGATCTCGAACCGACCGCCCACCGTGCTGCTCGGCCTGTTGGGGCTGCTGGGTGGCTGCGTACAGATCTCCGATGACGAGTACCAGTCCCGAACGCAGGCGCCAGCGGCGACCGACGGCGACGACTGCGTCGAAGACATCTGGTACCGCGACAGCGACGGCGATGGCTACGGCGACCCCCGCGGCGCGGAGTCCGGGTGCACCCAGCCCGACGGCACCGTCGACAACTACGACGACTGCGACGACACCGATCCGGCCATCAACGAGGATCGGGTCTGGTTCCGCGATGAAGACGGCGACGGCTATGGCAGCGACGAGCAGGCCACCCAGTGCGACCAGCCCCCTCGCTATGTCGAGAGCGCCGGAGACTGCGATGACACCGTCGGGGCGGTCAACCCCGGCGCGGTGGAGGTCTGCAACGGCCGCGACGACGATTGCGATGGAACGGCCGACGACGACGCATCCGACGCCCCGACCTGGTACCGCGACGCCGACGCCGACGGCTTCGGTGACGACGCCGAAGTGACGGTCGCTTGCGCGATGCCCGAGGGCTACGCCGACGAGGCGGGCGACTGCCTCGATACGGACGACTCGGCCTACCCCGGCGCAGACGAGGTCTGCGGAGACGGGGTCGACAACGACTGCGACGCCGACCCCACCGACTGCGCCCTCGACGGAGACCTCGACCTGTTCACCGACGGGTGGGTCTACGGGGGCCCGACCGGCGACGGCGCGGGGCAGGGGGTCGCGATGGGCACCGACCTGAACGGCGATGGCGCCGCCGACCTCGCGGTGGCTGCCCCCTTCGCCGGCGGGGCGGGGCGGATCTACCTCGTCGCCGGGCCCGTCACCGCGGGCGCCTCGCTCGACAGCGGGTGGACGCTCGATGGCGAGACCAGCGGCTCGCGCGCCGGATGGGCGATGGCCGAGTCGGGCGACCTCGACGGCGACGGCTTCGACGACCTGCTGGTCGGCGCGCACTTCGAGAGCACCCCTGCCTCTCTGGCGGGCGCCGCCTACCTCGTCACCGGCCCCGTCACCACGTCGGGCTCCTTGACGGGCTTCGGCGTGGCGATCCGCGGGGCGGTGGCCTCCGAGCGGGTGGGCATCTCGCTGGCCGCTCCGGGCGATCTCACCGGCGACGGCGTCGCCGACCTCCTGCTCGGCGGGGTCGGGCTCAACGGAAACGGTGGCGCGGCCTATGTGGTCGCTGGGCCCGTCACGGCGGACACGTCGGTCTCGGGTGCGCCCACGCTCACCGGTGAGAGCGGCGACCGCGCTGGCTTCGCGGTCAGCGGCCCGGGCGATCTCACCGGCGACGGTGTCGCTGACCTGGTCGTGGGCGCCTACCAGGCGGAGGACCCCGGCCCCCCCTACGACGTGGGCATCACCTACGTCGTCGCGGGCCCCGTGACCGGCTCTGCCGCCATCGAAGACGTCGCCATCGCCCGGTTCCGTGGGCGCGCGGACTTCGAGGGGTCTGGCGGATCCTTGTCCGCGGGTGACCTCGATGGCGACGGCGCCACCGATCTCGTCATCGGCTCGACGCCGTTCGGGCCCTACGCCGCCGAAGGCGCCGCCTGGGTCTTCGCCGGCCCGGTGAGCGGCGTCTACGAGCTGGCCACCGACGCGACCGCCTCACTGCGCGGGGACGACCCCGGCGATCGCTTTGGCGCGAGCCTTCACGCGGCCTCCGACCTCGACGGCGATGGGTTCTCCGACCTCGTGGTCGGCGCGCCGGGCGCCAGAGCGGGCTCGGGTGCCGCCTACGCCTTCTCCGGCGCTCTCAGCGGCGCCTATGTCGCCAGCGACGCCGGCGTGCGCTTGTCTGGCTACGGCAGCGGCGCAGCCGGCACGTCGGTGTCGGTCGGCGACGCCGACGGCAACGCCACCCTCGATCTGCTCATCGGCGCGCCTGGTGGCAGCGTCGAGGGCGCCATCCTCATCCCGGGGAGGGGCCTGTGAGCTCTCCGACCCTTCGACTCTTTGCCGGGCTCGTCCTCACGGGCGTGGCCCCCGCCGCTTTCGCAGCCTGCCCCGAGCCGGTGCCGGTACGAGAGCTCTCTCAGACCGTGTCGCTGGGCGACGCCGCGTACTCTGCGATGGACGAAGGTGCGTTCCGAGCCGCCCAAGCCGACGCGGCCCGCATGCTGCCGTGCTTGGGTGAAGAGATCACCTCCTCCAACGCCGCGAGCTACCACCGCCTGCAGGCGCTGGGGGCCTTCCTCGAGCGCGACCACGCCCGCACGGTGGCCTCGTTCCGGGCGGTCCTCGGGGCGGCCCCCGGCTACGTGCTGCCCGACGACCTCGCGCCGCCGAATCACCCGATGCGGGTGGACTTCGAGGTCGCAGAGGGCGCCGTTGGTGCCCCCCTTCAGCCCCTACCGCGGCCCCGCAGCGGGTGGGTCAAGGTCGATGGGCGCTCCGACGCCGAGGCGCCCGTCGATCGCCCGTGGGTCTTCCAACACCTCGACGACGACGGGCAGGTGGTGCAGACCGCGCTGGTGCCGTCGGGTGGGGTGGTCCCGGACTACGCCAGCCGTGGGCGCGTCGCGAGCGCCGCAGCCGGTCCGCGCCTGAGCGTGCCCCTGGCGGTCACCGCCGGCGTGGCGACCGTGGCGTCTGGGGCGCTGTTTCTCGCTGCGCGGGGGTCCGAGGCGACTTTCTGGGACCCCACCACGCCGAACGCTGACCTCGACGGCCTCCGCACCCGCACCAACACGCTCGGCTGGCTCAGCGCGGGCGTGGGCGTGGTGGCGGTCGGCGCCGGGGCCGGCGCGGTCATCTCTGGAACCTGGTAGGGCGAGAGTATGAATCCACCGCGACTGCAGATCGAGTCCTTGGTCGGCCAGGGTTCGTACGGGCCCATTCACCGGTACATAGACCTCGACACGGGTGGGCGGTGGCTCGGCGAGCGCCTTGACGCCGAAGACCACGACGCCGACGCGCTGGTCGCTGCGCTGCGCGACCGCATGGAGCGTGCAGACGCCATCCGGCACCCCTTCGTGGCGCGGGCGACGGCGGTGGTGATCCATGACGAACACCCAGTCCTGCTCATCGAAGACCTGCAGGGGTGCGCGCTCTCGGCGCTCCTCACCGACGCCGGCGCGCCGCTGTCGGTGGCGGTCGACGCCTGTCGCAAGCTCGCGCGCGCGCTCCACGCCGCATGGGACCGCGTGCCCGCGAACGCCCAGGGCCCCTACGGGCTCGTTCACGGCGACCTCACCCCGAACCATGTCTGGGTCGGCGGCAAGGGCGAGGTCAAGCTGTTCGGGCTCGGCGTGGTGCCGTCTGACGGGGGGCGCCAGCGGGACGCTTCGCGGTCGCGCCTGCCCTTCCCGACCCCGTGGACCGCCCCCGAAGCTCAGCAGGGCGTCGACTCCCACGCAGGAGACGTCTACGCCACGGGCGCGCTGCTGGCGCAGCTGCTGACTGGCGAGGCCCCGTCCTACGCCAGCACACAGTCGGAGTGGCACGACGCGGTGGTGGCGAGCACCGCCGAGCGGGCCGCCGAGTCCTCCGGGATGGCCGAGCTGGGCGAGCTCGTCGCCGCATGTATGGCCTTCGAGGCGGGCGACCGGCCGACCGCGCACGCGGTCGAGCAGCGCCTCGACCGCATCCGGCGGCGTCACTCGACCCCCAAGCTGGCCGACTGGTGCGCGCGCCACCTGCCCGAGATCGCCAGCGCGGTGGCCGACGAGGCCGCCTGGATTGAAGACGAGCGCGCCGAACAGGCCGACCGCCCCGATGTCGTGTCGGGGTGGGCAGACGACGGGCCCCTCCCGGAGACCCCCGAAGCCGAAGTGCTGCCCGAAGCGCCGCCCGAAGCGCCGCCCGAAGCGCCGCCCGAAGCCCAGACCGAAGCGCCGCCCGAAGCCCAGACCGACGCGTCTGACGCCCAGGCGCGCGCCGAAGCCGCCGAGGCCGCGTTCGTGGCCCTGCTGCCGCCGCCGCCGATCCTGCCGCCCTGGGACGAGCCCACCTCCGACAGCGACATCGAGCAGCCGGCCAGCGACGACCTTGGAGCCTCGGAGGAGCCGACCTCGGGCTGGGACGACCTGCTGGTGCAGGAGCAGCTGTCCCACGAGGACGCCGACGATCCGAGCACCTACGACCCCGGGGTGGACGACGCATCGCCCGACGGCGACGGCTGGGCGGTCCCCGAAGTCACGGGCGCCGAGCGCGACGAGACCGACGATCCCACGGCGCCAGTCGATGCAGACGCGGCCGTACAGCCGCCTCCGGTCGAAGACGACGCGTGGCGGGATGCTAACTCGACCCTGGCGGAGCACATCGATCCGGCAGAGTTCGCACCGGCGGCCCCGCCCGCGCCGCTGACCGCCGAGATGCTGGCCGAGGCCATGGACGAGCCGGACACCGGCACCTTCGACGCCGCCGGCTTGCGTCGGGCCCGCGACGAGGCCTTCTCGAGTGGCGGCGCGTGGACCGTCGACGATCTGGGCTGGGGTGAGCCCGGCGGGGGGGAGGCGCCCGCCCCCGCGCCGCCTCAAGAGGAATGGCGCGTGGTGCGGGAGATCCGCTCCAGCAGGGTGGTCTCCTCCAGTCCGCCGCCCGAGGTCTTCGATGCGGTGGCCTATGTGGCGCCCGGCAAAGACGACCCGAATCTGGCCGAAGGCGACACCCGGTCGGTGGATGCGCGCGCCCCAGCCGACGCGCACGCTGGCTCTCCCTCGGTGAGCTGGGACGAAGACGACCTCGCAGAGTCCCCCTCCACCGAGTTCCTCGCGATCCAGGCCGACCGCTCCGCCCCGCCGCGCACACCGACCCCGTCGGTGGTCTCGGATCGTCGCGCACCGCGAGGGGAGCGCGTGCCCTTTGAGCCGAGCGACGACGACGAGCGTCGGGTCCCCCCCGTGATCTGGGTGGCTGCCGCCGCTGTGGTGTTGGGTCTGGGCTGGTGGTGGTGGAGCGGGCGCGACACCGGCAGCGCAGCCCCGCCGATGGCCGGCGCCCCGGAGGTGGCCACGGCGGTCGGGGGCGCCACGCCGGGTGCGGGGCCGTCCCCGGGCGCGGACGCGTCG
>JBDQIL010000146.1:0-7895 GCA_040264415.1 Myxococcota bacterium | reverse complement strand
GGGGTGGCATGGGGTGAGACATGCCGGGGGGGAGGCCACAGTAGCGCATGGGTCTTGTCGTGGCAAGACCACCCCCTCAGCACTACATCAGGTGCCGGGGAACGATCTGGGGCCCTCGTGGAAACCCCCGGGGAACCCTCGCCTCTCCGTGCGGATCTCAGTGATCGGGGTACGACGACCGCAGCCGCGGAGGCCCCGTGACCGCCCAGCCCGATCCCCACATCGAGACCGTCCTCACCTACTGGTTCGGTGACCCCGATCCGGCCGCCGACATCCAGCCACGCATGCAGCAGTGGTTCGGGGGCGGCTCCGACGTAGACGATGAGATCCGCGACCGTTTCGGGGATCTGGTCGCTCGGGCCCGAGCGGGCCAGCTCGACGAATGGCGCCAGTCCGCCGCCGGCACGCTCGCGCTGGTGATCCTGCTCGACCAGTTCAGTCGGAACGTGCACCGCGGCGACGGGGCGTCCTGGGCCTGCGATCCCGCCTGCCAGCGCATCACGTTGACCGCGCTCGCCTTGGGCATCGACGCCGAGGTGGGCGTGGTGCAGCGGGGGTTCCTCTACCTGCCGCTCGAGCACGCCGAGGATCGCCTCCTGCAACAGGCCAGCGTGCGGTGCTTCGCGCGACTGCTCTCCGGCGCACCCGCCCACCACCGCCGCACCGCGACGATGTTGCTCGACTACGCCATCAAACACAAGGCGGTGGTCGACCGGTTCGGCCGCTTCCCCCACCGCAACGCCCCGATCGGCCGCCAGAGCACCGACGAGGAGCGCGCGTTCGTCGAAGAGCACGGCGCGGGCTTCTGACCGTCGGCTGACGCGGCCGGCGTTAGCCTGGGGGGGCGGCCGTCCCTGGAGCCAGCATGTCCCCTGCCGAAGACAGCGTGGGGTTCTCGACCGACCCCGCCCCGCCCTTTGTCTTCGAGGCCGTGGGTGGCGACGCCTACACCCCCGGGCCCTTGGCCGACCGGATCATGGTCGACGTCATCCACGACGGCGCCCACATCCCCGAAGACTTTCTGCGCGACCCGCGCGGACGCATCATCCCTGAGAGCCGCTACTACGGCTCCTACGTCATCGAGCGCGACTGGGGGGCCACGCTGGTCGCGCGCCGCCTCGCGGAGCGACTGGGCCTGGCTGGCTTCTTCAAGATCAACACGGCCCGGTGCCTGCTCGACTTCGGGCGCTTCCCGGGCATCACCCGGCCCAACGCGAGCCACCTGCGGCGCTTCGCCATCAACCACCCCTTCTCGGGGTTGCTCGACTTCCACGGCTGCAAGCGCCTGCTCGAAGACCACTACGACGTCATCTCGGCGGGCATGGATCAGGCCATCGAGGGTCGCGTGCTCAAGCTGGCCGTGCACACCTACGACACCCACAACGCGAACGGCTCCGAGCGCCCCCAGGTCAGCCTGATCAGCCGCGCCCTGGGCATGCAAGAGAACAACGAGCTGCCCTTCGGGGTCTTCGACCCGCTCTACCCCGACATCCTCAGCGAATTCACGGTCGACCGGATCCTGCGCGACCGCATCTCGCTCACCCTCGAGAAGGCCGGCGTGCCGGTGGCCCACAACTACCCCTACCTGCTGCCCGAGGGCAGCCCAGAGGTGCGCCACCAGGTCTGGAGCTTCTTCAACTGGCTGCAGGGGCACTTCGAGGCCCAGCACCCCGACGCCGTGGGTGACCCCGGCTTTCAGCTGGTCTGGCGCACCTTGAAGGACACCAACCTGCGGTCGGCCGAGGCCGGGGCCCTGCGCAGCTACCTGCACCTCTTCCGCCGACCATCGGTGGGCAACGAGGGTCGGTTCGCCGGGGCCGAGCAGGCCTACCGACGCCTCGTCCAGTTCGTCCATCGCGACAGCGACGCCATCGTGCGCGCCTACCGCTTCGACGGCGGGCGGGCCATGTCGCTGGGCGTCGAGGTGCGCAAGGACCTGGTCTGGCGATTCGACGAGATGGGGCACCCCGAGGCCCCCGACCCCGAGCGCGGCCTGTACGTGGCCGACCGGATCGCCGAAGCCGTGATGCAGTACTTCAGCGACGACCGGCCGGCCGCCGCGCGGGTGCGCAGCCAGTTCCATGCCTTCGAGCGCAGCGAGCCCTGGTACGCCCCCGGGGGCGTCCCGGTGGTGCCGGGCGAGTAGCGGGGCGCCGCGGGGGCGGGCTCAGCCGGCGACGCGCCGCGCCATCACGCGCTCCACGGTGTCCACCACGGCCTGGGTCATGGCGTCCACTTCGACGTTGACGCGGTCGCCGGCGCGCAGCGCGCCCAGCGTGGTCACGCGCAGGGTCTCGGGGATGAGGTGGACCTCGAAGCTCCCCGCCTCATCGACGCGGTCGCCCACGGTCAGGCTGCAACCGTCGAGGCCGACGTAGCCCTTGGGCAGCACGTAGGGCCGCAGCGCGGGGTCGAGCTGGAGCGTGAGGCTGAGCGACGTGTCGGTGGCGAGGCGGCCGACCACCGTGGCGCCGCCGCTGATGTGCCCGCTGAGCAGGTGCCCGCCGATCTCGTCCCCCACGCGGGCGGCCCGCTCGACGTTGACGGGGTCGCCGGGCCGCAGCGCGCCCAGCGTGGTCAGGCGCAGGGTCTCGTCGATGACGTCGAAGCAGGCGGCCTCGGGGGAGCCGGCCACGAAGGTCAGGCACACGCCGGCCAGGGCGACGCTGGCGCCCACCTCGATCGCGCCCTGGGCGCGCGGGGGCAGGGCCACCCGCAGCCGCACCCGCCGCCCGTCGGGCGTCACCGCGAGCACGGCGCCCGTCCCTTGAACGATACCGGTAAACATTCGCACCTCCGGTCCGCTGCTATCCCCGCGGGGCCACGGGACCGGCCCGCAGCGGCGCCCGCCCGTTGCATCTGCGCACGCGACCGCCCATCATGGGGCCGCGCAGCCGGAGCCGCACATGTCGATTCGAGACCTCCCCCCAGAGCGGTTGCTGCAGCAGGCGCTGAAGCTGGTCGAGCGCGGCCGCCTCGACACCGCCCAGAAGCTGCTGCGCCTCGCGACGCTCAAGGCCCCCGGCGATCAGACCATCCAGGCCACGCTCGCCCAGGTGGAGCAGGCCCAAGCCCAGGCAGCGGATGACTCGAGGGCCGACGCGCAGGACGTGGCGGCGATGCTGTCCGAGGCCCAGGCCGCCGTCGATGCCGGCGAGCTCGACGCGGCCGCGCGCACGCTCCAGATGCTGCTGGCGGCCCGCCCCGACGACAAGCGCATCCGCGCGCTCTACGACGAGGTGCGGGACCGCCGAGCGGGCAAGGCCCGCCGCGACGTGGGCATCGACTTCACCACCCGCGAGAAGCTCAAGGAGCACATCGACGAGCGCGACTGGGAGGCCGGCGAGACCTTGCTGCGCGAGCGCCTGAAGACCCACCGGGACAGCGCGTCTCTGCACCAACAGCTCGCGATGTTGCTGCTGTACGGGGCCGACAACGCCCGCGGAGCGCTCCCGCACGCCCGCGAGGCGGCCCAGCTCGGACCCGACCAGCTCGACCCGCACATCCTGTTGCACCAGGCGCTCCGCTTCACCGGACAGGCGGCCGCGGCCAGCGACGCCCGCGAGGTCGCCGAGCGGCTCGCAGCAGCCGCCGACGTCAACCTCGCCGCCCACAAGATCGAGCTGCGCACGCCCTTCGAGGGAGAGGCGCGCTCCACCGACGGTCCGGGCGCCCCGGCCCCGCGCTCGGGCGCCCCGCCCTGGAAGCTCGCGGCGGCGGCGGTCGCCATGCTGGCCCTCGTGGCGGTGGTCGGAGGCATGTGGTGGTCGCTCCAGCCCGTCGCCATCGACGTCACGCCCTACCAGCTCGCGCTCCCCGTCACGGCGGCCTCGCAGATGCCGAAGCCCACCGAGGTCAAGCTCCAGCTCGACGACGCGACGTGGAAGGGGCTCGACCGGGACGCGCAGCAGGCGGCCCTGAGGTCGCTGCAGGTGGTCGCATCGCAGCAAGGCTACGACGCGGTGTTCCTCGAGGGCACCTCGGGCGCCTACCTCGGCTCGGCCCTGCCCGACCTGGTCTGGGTGGCCGACTGAGGCCGACGGAGTCGGCTACTCCGAGACCAACACCCAGGCCCGCCGGCGCACGGTGCCCGCGTCGGGCCCCGAGGTGTACGACACGGTGTTCTCCCCCGCCGTCACCTGGTCGGTGATGTCGTGGGTGACGGTCTTGACCTCTTTGCCCGGGCACCAGCCCGACCGCCCGTACCACCAGGTTCCGTACTGGTTGGGGACCGTCCCGTCGCTCACCTGGTCCATGCAGCCCTCGGCCGACTCGACATCGGGGAAGTTTCGCACGATGGCGGCGTCGGTGTCTCCATTGAACACGAAGGTGTGCAAGGCGTCGCAGAACTCGCCGCACGGCTGCCCGTGCTGCGAGATGACGGTCGCCAGCTCCACCTTGACTGCAGACTCAGGGATCGTGAACGTGTCCGCGCCGTCGCTCAGCGGCAGGTAGGTGACCGACGCCGGCCGCTGGGCCTTGCCCGTGTTCTTGAAGCGCAGCGACCCGGTGAGCTCGTAGCTGTTGGACGACTGGAAGCGCAGCCGTCGGGGGCCACCCGACTGAAACAGCGGGAGCATGGGGCTGATGTCGTAGACCCAGCGACCCTCGCGGTGGTAGGTCGTGATCCAACGCGCCACCTCGACGTCGCAGCTGCCACACACGAGGTCGTCGTAGCCCGAGCCGTCGGCGCGACAGGTGAACGTGCCGGTGCGGGCCTCTCCCAGCGGCGAGTCGCACGCGCCCTCGAGGGTCTCGCCAGCCTCGCAGGCCGTGTCGGTGTGGGGGTTGCCCGGCTCTGCGGGGAGGTCGCAGAGGTAGGCGTAGGCCATGTAGTCCCAGGCGGGGCAGGTGCCGAACTCCCCCTCGCCGATGCAGGCCATCGTCAGGTCGAAGTCGAGCGTGTCGGCATCGGCGAGGGCCGCGGCGTCGGGCAAGGTCACATCGACGAAGGCCGACCCCTGCTCCCCCGTGAAGACGGGCACCACCGTGGCGCCGTCGGCCTGCAACGCCGCCTCTCGCTCGGCCTCGAAGTTGTAGTACACCGCCTCGTTGGCGACCATGCTCAGGTTGGGCCCGAACCAACCCGCCGCCTCGTCGTAGCGCGCATAGTCGGCGAAGCTCCCGATGTAGCGCAGCCGCTGGTGGCGGTCGATGGCGGTGCCCCAGGCCGGGCTGGTGAGCGTGGCGCCGAGCCACCCGGGCAACGACCGATCGCGCTCGGTGACGTAGTGGACGCGCTCGGTCCACCACGCCGCCTCGTCGTCGTCGAGTCGGCGGAGCTCGGCGTCGATGCTCTCGGACAGCGCGTCGAGCGCCTCGGTGCGGCCGTCCTCGGTGCCGCTGCTGCCGATGAAGAACAGGTGCACGTTGGGGGGCAGACGCTCGAAGAGCGTCCGGTGGTCGCGCTCCCAGATGCTCCAGTCGTAGCCGCGGCTCTGTCGGGGCTCTTCGGGGAGGAACAGGTAGCTGTCGCAGCCGCTCCACTGCTCGGAGAGGGTCCAGTCGCCGCGCCGGGTGGGGATCGTGAGATCGGCGGCGATGGCGTAGAGGCTGTCGTCGTCGGCGGCGGTCACGAACGGCAGCGACGGCAGGCCCAGCTCGGCGCACACCGCGGTCGGATCCACCGGCTCGTCGGTGCCATCTCCACCATCCGCGCCGTCCGATCCATCCGCGCCGTCCGACCCGTCGGCGGCGTCTGACCCGTCGGCAGCGGCGCCGTCGCCGCCATCCGTGGGGGTCGCGTCGCCCGAGGAGTCGGCGCCGCCGGCGCAGGCAAGGGCGGTGATGCAGGCGACGAGCGGGCGCCAGGAGGCGGGGGACCGGGTGGACATGAGCAGCTCCCGTGGCGAGGTGCGTAGCTTACCCCACATCCCGCCCCGACCCGCGGTCTCCCCGAGGGCCGTCGCCCCGCGGGTGGCTCAGCCGCTGAGCGGCTCGCAGAAGACGACGGCGAGGAGACCATGGGCCCCGGGCGCGCCGGGGTCGGCCCCCGCAGGGCGCCTCGGCAGCGCGGCCGGTCGGGTTAGCGCTCCTCCATGCGCGCACTCATCACCGGCGGCGCCCGCCGCGTCGGCCGGTCCATCACCGAGCACCTGTCCCGGGCGGGCTTCTCTGTCGTCATCCAGACGGCCCACAGCGAGGTCGCTGCGCGCGCCCTCGCGGCCACGCTGCCCGACGCGCAGGTGGTGCGCGCCGACCTCACGCAGGTCGAGGGCTGCAGCGCCGTGGTCGAGGCGGTGCGGGCCGGCGGCGGGCTCGACCTGCTCGTCAACAACGCCGCCGCCTACGAGGCGGTGCCCTTCGCCGACATCACGGTCGAGCAGTGGGCCCACATGCACGCGCTCAACGCCCGGGCGCCGTTCCTTCTGTCGCAGGGGCTGCTGCCGCTGCTTCGCGAGAGCGAGCTCGACGGCGGCGGGCTGATCGTCAACATCATCGACATCGGCGGAGAGCGGCCCGCCCCCGGCTTCGCCCACTACAGCGCCAGCAAGGCCGCCCTGCACATGCTCACCCGCGCCCTCGCGGTCGAGGTGGCCCCTGCGGTGCGGGTCAACGGCGTCTCGCCCGGCACCGTGCTGGCGCCCCCCGACCTCGCCGCCGACACGCTTGAGGCCATCCGACACACCATCCCGCAAGGGCGCTTCGGCGACCCCTCCGACATCGCCTGTCTGGTGCGGTTCCTCGCGCTCGAGGCGCCCTACGTGACCGGCCAGGTCTGGGCGGTCGACGGCGGACGGAGCGTGGCGGGCGCGCTGGCGGTGGGCTGATGGCGGCGCCGCAACCAAGCGGGCGCCTGCGCCACCAGCTCGAGCTGCCTCCTGGGGGGGGCCTCCCGGCGCTGGCGGTGCACCTCGACGCCGAGATCGTGAGCGGCACCCCCGACCTCGATCGGATCGGTCGTGAGGTGGCCTTTCTCGTCGAGCATGGCCGCCACCCCGACCTCGACACGGCGGCGCGGGTGCTCGCACGCTGGCTGCAGCTGCCGCCCACGGGCGACGGCGCGGCCCTCGGCGCCCTCACCCTGCGGCTGACGCCCGACACCGGCGCGCCCGTGGTCCTGCGCGCGGCCCCCTCCCCCTACGACCAGGAGCCCGACAAGCCGTGGGGTTGGGTCGACATCGCCCACGAGACCGCCACGGTCGGCTTCTACCGGCTGGTGCTCACCCACGGCGGCGTGCTGCCCACCCACGTCCACCAGGTGATGGAGGAGGTCGAGCTGGTGCTCGACGACGGCCTCGAGGGCTGGCGAGACGGCGGGCCGGCGCGGCCCCTGCCGGCGGGGCTTCGCTTGCGGTGGCGCCACGGCCAGCCTCACGGCTACCGGCACCTCGGCGGCCCGCCGGCCAGCCTGCTCTGCATCGACACGCCCCCGTTCGACCCAGAAGACGAGAAGATCCTCGACGAGGAGCCCCCATGAGCGCGCTGCCGCGGCGCACCCTGGTCACCGGCGGCGGGACCGGCATCGGGCGGGCCATCGCCGCTGCGCTCCGAGACGCCGGCGGGCAGGTGGTGGTGTGCGGACGCCGCGCCGACGTGCTGCAGGCCTGCGCCCACGACCTCGGCGTCACCTGCGTCGTCGGAGACGTCACGGGCGATCCCGAGGCGCTGCTCGACCAGGTGGGGCCCATCGACGGGCTGGTGCACAACGCCGGCGCGCTCGCTCGCGGAGCGGTGGGCGAATGGACCGCACAAGACTGGGACCGCATGTGGGCCGTGCACGTGCGGGGCCCCGCGCTGCTCAGCCAGGCCTTCGCCCAGCGCCTCGACGGTCCGGGCGCCATCGTCGCGGTCAGCTCGACGCTGGCCGCCCGCACGGCGCCAGGGTCGGCCGCCTACAGCGCGGCCAAGGCCGCCCTGTCGAGCCTCGTGCGCTCGCTCGCGGTCGAGCTCGC
>JBDQIL010000145.1:0-7908 GCA_040264415.1 Myxococcota bacterium | reverse complement strand
CCGGTACACCCGCACCCGCGCGTCTGTCGCGACCGGCGGGCCCAGCGTCGCCGTCACATTCGGCTCGCCGCTGCCCCGCACCCGGCCGGGGTAGACCGCCAGCCATCGGTAGCCGTCGCAGCTCAAGCTCTGGTTCGACGTCGCCCTGCCCTTCGCCCAGAACATCCTGCTGGCGCTCGTCATCCTCGGGGTCGGGTGGGTGACCAGCCGCTGGGTGCAGGGCTGGATCCGGACGGCCGGCACCCGGGGCAAGCTCGACCCCGCGATCGCCGGGTTCCTCGGCCAGATCGGGCGCTACGCCATCTTCGCCGCCTTCATCATCTCGGCGCTGGCCCGGGTGGGCGTCGAGACCACCAGCGTGGTCGCCATCTTCGCTTCGGCAGGGCTCGCCGTCGGGCTCGCCCTGCAGGGCTCGCTGGCCAGCTTCGCCAGCGGCGTGCTCATCCTGTTCTTCCGCCCCTTCACCCTGGACGACATCGTCACGGTGGCGGGCCACACCGGGAAGGTGATGGACATCGGGCTGTTCGCCACGCGCCTCGAGACCCCCGACAACCAGCGCATCATCATCCCCAACAGCGCCATCACGGGCGGCACGATCGTCAACCTGACGGTGCTGGGCGACCGGCGGCTGGGGGTAGACCTGGGCGTGGCGTACGGCAGCGACCTGAACCTCCTCAAAGAGACGGTCGAGGCCGCCGTGGGCGCGCTCGATGTGGTGCAGGCCACGCCCGGAAAGCAGCCCGAGCTGCTGTTCACCGAGATGGCAGCCAGCAGCATCAACTTCCGGCTGATGTACTGGGTGGAGGCCACACCCGCGGCGCTCGCCACCTCGGGCTTCGCGGTCCGTAAGACGATCTACGACGCCATCAACAGCGCTGGCATCGAGATCCCGTTCGACCAGATCGTGCTGCACAAGGCCGAGGGCTGAGGTCGCTCAGGGCGGTTGGGGAGTGGAGGGCGCGAGGGCGCCCCGCACCGCCGCCGCCAGCTCGAGCGCGGCCCGCCCGTCGGCGCCGGTGACCGCCGCGGGGGCCTCGCCCCGCACCATCGCCAAGAAGGCGTCGAGCTCACGGGCCAGCGGATCGGCTGCGGCCACGGGCAGCGACTCGCCGTCGAGCGCGCCGTCGCCCCACCGCACCCGGGTCACGGCGCGCGCGGCCAGGTCGATGCTCCAGTAGCAGCCGTCCCCCACGAGCCGCAGGGTGCGCCGCGCCCGCCGGCTCACCCGCGACGCGGTCAGGCTGGCCACGCCCACGCCCAGCTCAAGGCGCGCGTTCACGATGTCGGCGGAGCCGGTCACCACGCCCACCCCGCTGGCCCGGACGTCGCGAAGCTCGCCGCCCAACAGCGCCCTAGCCAGGTCGAGATCGTGCACCATCAGGTCGTCGAGCACGTCCATATCGAGCCCGCGCCCCCCGACAGGCGCCAGCCGCTCGGCCTCCACCCAGCGATGCTCGAGCTCCCACAGCCCATCCAGGGCCGGGTTGAAGCGCTCGATGTGACCCACGACCAGGTGCGGGTAGGCCTCGAGGCGCCGGGCCGCCGCGACCGAGTGTGCGACCGGCTTCTCGACCAGGCACGGCAGGCCGTCGTCGAGCAGCGGCAGCGCGACATCGACGTGGGTGGCCGTGGGGGTGGCCACCACCGCAAAGTCGGGCCGCAGCCCGGCGGGCCACGCGAGCCCTTGGGCCGGATCGACCACCACCAGCTCGACGTCGTCGCGGGCACCGAGGTGTCGCGCGTGGTGGCGGCCCATGTGACCGTGGCCAAACAGCACGCCCCGCAGTCGGGCCGAGCCCGCCCGCATCAGCCGTCCCGGCCCTCGTCGGCGCCCGCCGAACGGCAGACCCCGCGCGTGCTGGCCTCGATGAAGGACACCAGCTCTTGCACCTCGGGCACCTCGACGTAGACCTCTCGCACCTGCTCGAGCGCGATCCGCAGGGGCAGCCCCTGGTGGAAGAGCTCGCGGTAGGCGCCCTTCAGGGCCGCGATCACGTCGAGGTCGAAGCCGCTCCGGCGCAACCCCACGATGTTGAGCCCGTAGATTCGGGCGCGGTCGCCCTGGGCGATGGTGAACGGGGGGACATCCTGCGCGACCATCGCGCCGCCCCCCACCATCGCGCAGCGGCCGATGCGGCTGAACTGGTGGACGCCCACCAAGCCGCCCAGCACCGCGCCGTCTTGCACGGTGACATGCCCCGCGAGCGCGACAGAGTTCGCCAGCACGCACTGGTCGCCCACGTGACAGTCGTGGGCCACGTGGCTGTACGCCATGAACAGGTTGGCGTCGCCGATGCGGGTGACCCCGTCGCCGTGGGCGGTGCCGCGGTTGGCGGTGGAGAACTCACGGAAGACGTTATCTGCGCCGATGTCGAGCCGTGAGTCTTCGCCGCTGAACTTGCGATCTTGCGCGTCGCCGCCCAGGGCGGCGTGCGGGTAGATCTGAGTGCGGGGGCCCACGCGCATGGGGCCCGTGAGCGACGCGTGCGCCCCCACCGTGGCGCCCGTCTCGAGGGTGACGCCAGCGCCAATCACGGCGTATGGGCCGACCGTCACGTCGGCCGCCAGCTCGGCCTTGGCGTCCACGATGGCGGTGGGGTGGATGCGGGTCATGGGGCCTCCGGCTGCGCGGTGGGCTGGGCTATCTGAAGAAGCCGAAGAAGGCCCGCTTGCGCTTCGCGGTCTGGTGGGCCTCGCCCGCCACGACCTTGACCAGCTCGCGGAGGTCACGGGTGATGCGAGACCGGGGTGCGGTCTGCCGCAGGGTGCGCCCGCGCTCGTAGGCGGCCTGCACGTCCTTCCATGAGTTCGTGATGGCAGACGGGACCGGCATGCCCAGCTCCTTCTCGAGCGCGTGCAGCAGATCCTCGTCGTCGGGGTCGCCGCGGTTCAGCACGCCCTTCGCCACCGATGGCCCCAGGTCGAGCTGGCGCAGGACACCCAGACGGCGCTTCGCCCCCGTTCGAGCCGCCAGCTCGTCGGTGAACACCAGCAGCCGCTGATCGGCGGCCGTGCAAGCGGCCAGGCTGACCTCTCCGACGTCGGATCCCACGTCGAGGATCACGTGCTCGTAGCGCTCCTTCAGCCGCTCGACCAAGAAGACCACCTGCTCGGCGCTCACGGGCATCACGGTCGAGACGTCGCCGTCGAGCCCGAGCACCCGGAAGCCGCCGCTGTGCAGCGGGGGGGCCTCGGCCCAGGTGCGACCATCGACCACCTGCCCGCGAAGCAAGAACCAGATGGCGCTGGGCCGCGGCCGCAGGTCGAGCGAGACCGCCACGTCGCCCATGTAGACGTTGAGATCGACCAGGATGACCCGTTCTTCGTTTCGCTGGGCGAGCGCGTCGGCGAGGTTGACCGCCACGGTCGTGGTGCCCATGCCGCCCTTGGCGCCCATCACGGCCACCGCCTGGCCGTCTGCGGTCGGCGGCCGATCGCGGGTCTCGAGGGTGCGGAGCGCTCGGCGCAGGTCGTCGGGACACTCGCGGAGCACCACGAGGTCGGCGCAGCCCGCCTCGGTGACCTGCTGCACCAGCGGACCCGACGCGTGGTCGGTGATCGCCAAGAAGGTGATCGAGGGGTTCAACGCCCGCACCCGCGTGATCATCTGCAGCACCTGGGCGGGGCGCATGCCCAGGTAGATGGCGACCACGTCGGGCCGCTTCTCGCTGCACGCCCGTTCCATCATGGTCCAGTCGTGCAGGATCCCCGCCGACTCGGCGATGTCGGCGGTCGCGTCGAACAGATCGCGCGCCTGCGGTTCGGTCAGGCCGCCCAGCATCAGCCGCATGGTGCATCCTCCCGTCGGGTCGGGCTCGGCCGGCGGGGATCCGCCGACCCTCTCCCTAACCCCGCGCCGGGCGAGTTGGAGAGCCGGCAGCGGACAGGCGGGCCGGGACGGTCAGTACGCGACGGCTCGGAGCACCGCGGCCGGGCTGGGGTCGCGCTCCCAGGCGGCCAGCAGGAGGTCGGCCGGGCTCACCCCGTCCTCCACCAGGCTCAGCAGCGGCTCGAGCAGCGGCGCGTCGGGGGGCAGGCAGCGGGTGAGGCCGCGGTGACCGATGTCGGCCAGATCGCGCGCCCAGTCGGCGACGCTTCGGCCCCCGATCGAACCCTCGAGGCCATCGCGGCAGGCCGTGTCGAAGCGCGACCGGTGGGTGCCGTGCCCCTCGAGCTCGGCCACCAGCTGCAGCGCCTCGTCGGTGGCTGCGTTGCAGTACAGCAGCCCGGTGAAGAACGCGCAGAAGGCCAAGGCCAGCTCGTGACCGACGCAGTCGGCGCCGCGCACTTCGATGGTGCGCTTGATGCGCACCTCGGGGAAGACCGCGGTCATGTGGCGGTCCCAGTCATCCAGCGTGGGCCAGGTGCCGTCGAAGCCGCGCTCGAGGAACTGCCGGAAGGTGAGGTCGCCCACCGGCACCCACCGCCCCCGCACCTTGTGGAACATCATCGGCACGTCGAGCAGGTAGTCGACCCAGCGGGCGTGGCTGTAGGCGTCGCGCAGCCCCGGGGGGAAGCCGCAGCGGTCGGGGTCGGTGCGGGTCCAGATGTGGCCGCGGTAGCTCTTGAAGCCCGACGGGCGGTTCTCGACCAGCGGTGAGTTGCTGAACATCGCCGTGATGAGCGACGACAGGCCCGCACAGAGCCGCACCTTCTGGGCGCAGTCGGCCTCGTCGAGGAAGTCGTAGTTGCACTGCACGCTGGTGGTGGTCTTCATCATGTTCAGCGCGAGATCGCCCTTCTTGGGCAGGTAGTCGCGCATGATGGCGTAGCGACCCTTGGGCATCCACGAGACCGCGTCCACCGAGGCCACGGGGGTGACCCCACAGGCGATCCAGTGCAGATCGCGCCCCTCAGCCAGCTCGAGCAGCATGTTGCGGTTGTCGCGCATCTCGTCGGCGAGGGCGGTCAGCGTCTCGTGTGGAGCCCCCGAGAGCTCGACCTGGCCGCCCGGCTCGAGGGTGATGCTCGACCCGTCCGGACGCAGCAAGGCGATCAGGTGCCCCTCTTCGATCACCGGGCTCCAGCCGGGCTGGCGCGCCTGCAGCTGCTCGAGGATCCACCGGATGCCGTCGGGGTCGTCGTAGCGAACGGGGCTCCCGTCGCCGCGAACGACCGCTCGCTCGAACTCGCCGCCGATGAGCCACGTGTCGCGGGGCCGGCCGTAGGTGGAGAAGATCTCGACGAGCCGGTCGCGCGTGAGGCGAGGGGCGTCGGAGGCGGCAGGGGGGGTGGGAGAGTCACTCATGCGCCACGACTATCCGGCTGCCGCGCTGCGGGTAGCCCGCCGAGGGGGCTATAGTGGGAAGGTCGGAAGGAGTCTGCGATGAAGCCCGCGACCATGCTCGTGATCCCCCTGTTGGCGGCCTGCGTGCCCGAGCTGACCACCCCAGCGGGCGCCGAGGGCGGCGCGATCTCCGGCCTCGACTGGGAGGCCCCCGAGAACACCTGGGACGCCGCCGAGGGCCTGCCGGGCGACCTCGCACCGGAGGGCTTCCGCGAAGGCGAGACCATCCCCGACGTCCGCTTGACCGACCAGAACGGCGACACCGTCAGCCTCTGGCAGTTCTACGGAAACGTGATCGCCATCGACGTGAGCACCATGTGGTGCGGCCCCTGCCAGGGGCTCGCCAAAGAGGTGGACGAGGTGTGGGAGAGCTACCGCGAAGACGGCTTCACCTACGTCACGATGCTCCCCGAGAACCGCAGCGGGCAGACCCCGACCGTGGCCGACCTCCAGAGCTGGGCCGACACCCACACCATCACCGCGCCCATCTTGTCCGACGACTACGGCTACGCCTACGAGATCGAGCCGAACCAGGCGTGGCCGCGCGTGGTCGTCGTGGGCCGAGACCTGAAGGTGCGGGTCAACCCCGTGGTGCCCGCCGAAGACGCGGCCATCCGCGAGGCCATCGAGGCGGCCCTGGCCGACTGAGCCGCCCCGGTCACCGCTGGCGGGCCCGCTGCATGCAGGCCGTGTAGCGACGCTCGGCGTTCTCTGCGAACCAACGGGTGGTGAGCTCGCGGGTGAACTTGGGGCTCTCGAGGGTGACATGAGGGACGATGGCGGGCGCGGGTTCGCGGCCCACCTGAGCCCGAAAGGCGGCGTTCACCGCCTTGAATGTCGCCGTATCCGCGAACACGGCGGACTTCTCCGAGCGGGCGTCGCGGCGGATCTGGGACGGGCTGAGCGACGGCGCGTGCTGCGCCGCGAAGGCGTCGAGCGCGCGCAGGGTGTTGGTGTCGGCGCGGCGAGGGCGGCCGTCGGGGGTGTAGGACAGGACGTCGCCGTCGCGCACCAGCTCGATCCCGGTCAGCGTGGTGACCCGGGCCTGCAGGGCGGCGTTGCGGCTGGCGAAGGCCCCCGCGTTGAAGTCGGCGAAGCGGTAGACCGGGTCGGCGTAGTCTTCCGTCTCGAAGAGCCGCGCTGTGCCGTAGGACACCCCGCCGGAGCGGGTGTAGAGCTGGTCCCGAACCGCGCCGGGGGCGAGGCCCTGGTCGGCGCCGCGCTCGATGGCCCAGCGCACGCTCACCTGCATCGACCCGGCGGTGGTGATGGGGTTCTTGTCCTCCACCAGATCGGGTGCCACGAGGTCCATCAGCTTGGCGAGGCGGGGGTGCCGGGAGCGATGAAACTCGGCGATCTCGCGGTAGAGGCGGTCGGCCTCAGCCTCGGTGCGCACGCGGGTGAGGCGCACCTCGAAGGTCGATGCGCCGCCGGGCCCCACGTGGTCGAGCAGCGCGGCCCGCACGGGGCCGGCCGCGGGGCCCAGGCGGTCGAAGAGCGCGTCGAGCTCTCCGGCCACCACCCGGCCGAGGCCCGGCACCACCGGATCAGCCTGGTAGCCCGACTCCTGCTCGATGATGGCGAGCACCTGGCAGACGTTGCGCGCGGTGCGGGGCTGGTCGGCCTGGTCGAGGGCCGACGCCACGTCGCGACCCCAGCCGCCCGGGTCGATGATGTCTTCATCGACGATGAGGCGCGTGATGGCCGCCGGACCCAGCCGGGGCGCGCGCGCCGCGGGGGCCGGAGGCGAGGCCTTCTGACAGGTGCAGAGCAGCGCCAGCAACGGCACGAGCGCGCGGGGCCTCATCGCACCCGGTGGAGCAGGTGGAGACCGGACGGGCTCTCGACCACGCCGCTCGTCTCGCCGGGCGCCAGCGAGAAGGCGGCCGCCTCGAGCTGTGGCAGCATCTGATCGCGCTGGAACCAGCCCAGGTCGCCGCCGCGGGGGGCGCTCGCGCCGTCGGACAGCTCGGCGGCCACCGCGCCGAAGGGCTCACCGACGTCGAGACGCGCTCGAGCCTCGGCGAGGCGCGCCTCGGCCTCGGCGCGGGTGCGGGTCGTGGTGGAGCGATGGGCGCCCTCCCACTGCACCACGAGCTGCGACAGGCGCACCTCTTGGAGCCGCAGGCGCTCGATCAGGTGGAAGCCGAAGGGCGTCTCGACCACCCCACTCACCGCGCCGGGCGCCAGGCGGAACAGGGCCTCTTCGAAGTCGGGGTGCATGACGCCCGGCCCGAAGGCGCCCAGGTGGCCGCCGCGCTCCTTCGAGGCGTCGTCGGACTCGGTCGTGGCGATCGCGGCGAAGTCGCCGCCCGCAGAGACCCGACTGGCGAGGGCTTCTGCGCGGGCCCGCGCCTCGGAGCGAGAGCGACGCAGCGCCGGCTCGGCGCCGACCGCGCCCTTGTAGGCCACCAGGATGTGCCGGGCGGCCACCCGGCGGGGCGCGCCCTCCGGCAACGACGGGTCGCGCAGATCGGCGGCGGTGGCGGTGCGTCGCTCTCGCTCCGAGGCGCGGGCCCGCGCAGAAGCCCTCGCCAGTCGGGTCTCTGCGGGCGGCGACTTCGCCGCGATCGCCACGACCGAGTCCGACGACGCCTCGAAGGAGCGCGGCGGCCACCTGG
>JBDQIL010000144.1:0-7928 GCA_040264415.1 Myxococcota bacterium | reverse complement strand
TTCCTGTTCGCGTGCAGCGAGTACGAGCTGTCTGGCAAAGAAGACCCCGACCCCGGCGACGACGACGACCCCGGCGTCACCGACGGCGAAGACGGCGCCACCGACGGCACCGAGGTGGTTGCCGAAGAGTGCAACGGGGTGGACGACGACGACGACGGCGAGGTGGACGAGGGCTTCCCCGACACCGACCTCGACGGCGTGGCCGACTGCGTCGACGAGGACTGCGAGGTCGACGCGCCCACCGCCACCGACGCGGTGGTCGATGAAGACTGCCTGGCGCCCGATATCGTCATCACCGACCCCTGGAACGTGGCCATCGAGTGGCAGCACACGGTCTCGGGCAGCTCGTCTGGAGTCATCGTGATGCCGGCGGTGGGCAACCTGACCGACGACAACGGCGACGGCGTGGTCGATGACGCCGACTCTCCCGACATCGTGTTCACCACCTGGGGCGACCACAAGCTGGTGGCCCTGCACGGCGACGGATCGGGCACCATCTTCGAGAAGTCCGGATACGACGGCAACGCGGGCGTGGCCATCGCCGACGTCGACAACGACGGCACCCCCGAGATCGTCGCCGCCACCACCGACCGGCGGGTGGCCGCGATCGACGGAACGGGCTCCGAAGAGTGGCGCAGCGCGCAGTCGTACTCGTGGCAGTACTACCCGCAGCCGGTGGTGGCCGACCTCGAGGGCGACGGCGACGTCGAGATCGTGTTCGACATCGCCGTGGTCGAGGGGGCCTCGGGCGCCCACGTGGCCACCCTGGCGGGCGTCACGTCGTCGTGGCGCGCCCCGGTGGTGGCCGACCTCGACGCCGACGGCACCCAGGAGATCCTGCTGGCCGAGATCGTCTACGATCACACCGGCGCCAAGGAGTGGTCGGTGAGCCGGGTGGGAGACTCCACCTTCGCGGCCGTGGGCGACATCGACGGCGACATCGGCGGCGAGAGCTTCTGGGTGACCGGCTCGACCATGTACGTGGTCGATGACGACGGCACGGTGCTGCGCACGGTCGCGCTGAACAGCGCCTGCTTCCGGCCGGGCCCGCCGTCGGTGGCCGACTTCGACGGCGACGGCGACATCGAGGTGGCCGTGCCCGCCAGCCAGAAGCTCGAGATGTTCGACCCCGACGGCACCCGCCTCTGGCAGGTCACCGTGCAGGACTACTCCGGCATCGCCGGCGTGAGCGGCTACGACGTCAACGCCGACGGCGTCTACGAGGTGCTGTACGCCGACGAGACCCACCTGCGCATCTTCGACGGGGCCACCGGCGCCGTGCGCTACGAGAACCCCAGCCACAGCTCGGGCACCTTGTGGGAGTACCCCGTGGTGGCCGACGTAGACGGTGACGAGTCGGCCGAGATCGTCATCGCCTCGAACGGCTCTCCCTGGCGGGGCATCACGGTCTTCGGCCACGACGGCGACGGCTGGGCCAAGTCGGGCGCCACCTGGCCGGTGCACGACTTCGCCGTGACCAACATCAACGCCGACGGCAGCGTGCCGTCGCCCGCGCCGCTCCCCTGGTCGGTCTACAATGTCTTCCGCGCCCGCCCCACGGTCGATGACGCCGCGGTCGATCTCGCGGTCGAGATCGTCGATGTCTGCTTCGCGGGCTGCGCGGGCGAGTCGAGCGTCGAGGTGTCGGTGCAGGTCTCGAACCTGGGCGGCATCGACTCCGACCCCGGCGTGCAGGTGGCGCTCTACAGCGTCGAGGCCGGCGTCGAGACGCTCGTCGAGGTGCAGGCCCTGGCGCTCGCAGTGCCCACCGGCCGCACCACCGACGCCGTGATCTTCTCGCTCACCCGCGACCAGGTGGGCAGCGACGGGCTGGTGGTGCGGGTGGACGACGACGGCGCGGCCGCGGGCGTGCAGACCGAGTGCGACGAGTCCAACAACGAGGACACCTACAGCGAGTGGCCCTGCTGATGGCGGCCCCGGGCGCCTGCGGGGTCGCGCCGCGCGATAGCCGCAGGCCATGATCCTCGCTCCTTGGCTCTTGCTCGCGTCGGCTCACGCCACCCCCCTCGCCGCCACCGGCGAGGTGCTGGGCGGGCTCGAGGTGATCGACGTGGTCGAGCACCGCGAGTTCCAGCGCGTGGCCGTGGGCCTCGAAGACGGGCGCACGCTCTGGATCGAGGTGAACGCCAACGCGTCGGCCACGGGCGCCTGCGCGGCGCACGGGCTGTCGGTCTTTCCGCGGTGGGAGCTGCTCGACGAGTCGGTGGAGCTGGCCGACCAGCCGCCGGTGGTCGCGGCTCTGTGCGCCCGTCTCGAGGAGCGGGGCGAGGCCCTGACCATCGCGGCCACTGTGCCTGCCGGGGTCGCCCCGGTCGAGTCGGCGGAGCCCCCGCCGCCCGTGCCTTTGCCGCACGTGGGGCCCGCCGGATCGTCGGACGGCC
Organism: Myxococcota bacterium; assembly: GCA_040264415.1. Lineage (GTDB taxonomy): Bacteria > Myxococcota_A > UBA796 > UBA796 > UBA2385 > M30B51. The sequence continues at coordinate 5,526 of JBDQIL010000144.1, read as the reverse complement.
CCGCGCCGGGCTTCGTGCGCTCGTGGCTGCACGTGCCCCTGGTGGGCCTGGTGCTCGCCCTGTTGGCCGCGCTGGTCGGGCCGGTGCGGCGCGGCTGGGTGGCGATGAACACGGTGCAGCGGCTCGACCTGGGCCTCGTGCTGGGCCTTGGGGCGGCGGTGCGCCTGCTGGCGTCTCCTCGCGGGGTGTTCTGGGGCCCCTTCTTTGGCACCAGCCGGCTGGTCGAGGCCTGGGGCCAGGGCCAGGCGCACCCGCTCTATGGTGGCGGCTTCGCCGCGCTGCACGGACCCATCTCGGCTGCCTTCGACCACGCGCCCGGCGCCCTCTTCGGCACCCACCTCGCCCTGGCGTCGCTCGCCCCGCCGTTGCTGTGGGCCCTGGCGCGAATGCTCTCGCCCGACGACCGGGTGGGGCCCCTGGTGGCGGGTCTGGGCCTGGCGCTGCTCCCGGCCCACGTGTGGCTGTCCGGCTCCGAGGTCATGCACATCCCCTTGGCCACCCTCGAGTTGCTGAGCGTGGCCGCGGCGGTGGGCTTCACCCGCACCGGCAGCGGCGCCCTGGCCGCGGTGAGCGCCCTCGCCATCGGCTTCGCGGCCCACATCCGCCCCGAGGTGGCCCCCGTCGCCCTGGTGCCGGCGGCGTGGGTGCTCGCGCAGCCGCCGCGGGGCGCGGCGAAGTGGGTGGTGGGGGCTGCCCTGGTCATCGCCGCGCTGGTGGGTCACCGGGCCCTCGACATCGTGTTTGGGGCGGCCACCCCGGCGCTCGACTACGGCATGGCCCTCGCCTCGCCCAGCTTCTGGGCCGCGCTGCTGCTGCCCGGGGTCTTCGAGCCGGGCGCGAGCCGCTACAGCCAGGTCTTCCTGCAGCTGCGGCTGACCCCCTTCGCGCTCCCGGCCTTCGCGGCGGCGGCCCTGGCGTGGGGTCGGCCCCGGCGCGGGGTGGCGCTCGCCGTGGGCTGGGGGGCCCTCGCCATCCTGCCGGTGCTCGCCAAGTCGTGGCCGCTGGCCGACGCCCTGCGCCTGCAGCTGCCCGGCCAGATGCCCGCGCTGCTCCTCGCTGGCTTGGGCGCGGCGGCGCTGGTGCGCCGCGTGCGCGCGCCCCTGTGGGCTGCGCCGGCCGCCGTGATCGCGCTGTCGCTGGTCTACCTTCCGCTCGTGATGCGCCCTTGGGCGGCCCATGTCGCCCGGGACTTCCTGTACGCCTCGGCGCCCGCGCTGCCCGACGGCGCCACGGTGCTCTACGACGACGGCAACCCGACACACCACCCGCCCTTCGGGCGCTCCCTGCGCGCCCACACCGGCGTCCGCTGGGTGGGCATCCAGGCGTGGCGCGACGCGGGCGAGGGGGGCTCGCCCTTGTTCGCCTGGGTGGGCGAGAGCTGTCAGACGCGGCCCCACGACGGCAGCCCGTCCGACTCCGTGTGCGGCCTGCTCGACGCCTGCACCCTGGTGCCCTGGAAGACCACCACGGTGCCGGCCCGGGCCGACGTCGATCGACTGCTGCCCGACCCGACCGAGCCGGTGGGCTTCTACCGGGTGGACGAGTGCCGCTTCAGCGAAGGAGCGCGCTGATCTCGGGGGCGAGGGCGTCGGCCAGGGCCTGCTGCCCGGCGGCGTTGTAGTGGCAGCAGGGGTCGAGTCGCAGCTCCTCCACCGGCTGCCCGGACAGCGCCTGGGCCACGTCCACCACCGGGAGGCCCAGCTCGTCGGCCATGGCCCGCACCGGCGCGTAGCCCACGTAGGGGTCGGCGGCGCTCTCGGCGAAGGGTCGGTCGAGGGCAGGCATCAGCGCGAGCAGCGGCGTTGAGCCGGCGGCCTGCAGCGCCACCAGCGCGTCGCGCAGCGGGCCGTCGGCCAGGGCCTGCCACCGCGGCTGCAGCGCGTGGTTGGTGCGCCGCGGCGCCAGGCGCACGCTGAGCTGCCGCACCATGGCGGAGCGCGCGAAGAGGGCGCGGTTGGCCCCGGGGCCCAGCGCGAGCACCGAGGGCACGCCGCCCCCATCGACCACCAGCTCCCCGAAGTTGTAGGCGGCGTCGCCGATCACATCCAGCCGGTTCACGCTGTTCTGCCAGATCTCCCACACCACGACCTGGGGCGGGGCGCCGGCATCGACCTGCTCGGCGGCCACCACCCGCTGGTTGTCGAAGGTGAAGGCGGGCTGGGCGTGGTTGTGCACGCATGCGCCCGGCAGGCGCGCCTGCAGGGCCGGCCCCAGGCTCTCCGTCGCGGACAGGCCGCTGCCGTACAGGATCGAGCTGCCGACCAACAGCACGGGGTCTCCCTCGCACCCAGCGTTCTCGCGGGCCTCTGAGCCCTCCGAGGCGCGCCACACCGGGGTCCCGTCCACCACTCGCACCGGGCCCGAGAGCGGCAGCACCTGGATGCGGGGGAGGGGCGCCTCCCCCGCCACCCACTCGCCCAGCAGCAAGGCCATGCCCAGCCCGACCGTGGCGGCGACCAACGAGAAGGCGGTCTGTCGGCGTGCGTAGGGATCAGACACGGGGCTCCTCGGCGGTGCGCAGGGTAGCCGCGCCGGTGCGCCCGAGTCCGCCTACATGATCCGGAGCTTGTAGGGGTTCTTCTCGCGCTTGGCGTCGGCCTCTTTGAAGGCGGCTTCGGCGGTCTTGAGGTGCTCTTGGAAGACCTCGTTGCTCGGCTCGAAGGTGAGGGCGAACTTGATGTTCATCACCGCCGACTTCCACGACTCGTCCTTCATGTCGCGGAGCGCCATCTTCCAGTACTTCTCGGCCTTCGGGTGCGTGGCGGCGCTCTCGGGCTCGCCGGCCCGCTTGTCGGCCTGGGCGCCAGCCTTGGCGTCGTCGGTCATGCGCAGCACGCCCTGGTCGAGGAGCACGTCGTAGCGGGCGCGCTCCTCGGGGTCTTTCAGCACCTTGTAGGCCTCATTGATGAGCTGGTAGAGCGCGTTGGCCTGCTCTTTGAGGCTCGCGTCTCCGAGCGTGCGCATGCGATCGGGGTGCAGCCGCCGCGACTCGTCGCGGTAGCGCTCCCCGATCTGGCTCTGTTCGGCGGAGGGGTCGAGCTGCAGCACCTTGTAGTAGTCGAGGTCGGGCAGCAGCTCCTGCAGCGTCTCGATCTCGATCTGCAGGCGGTCGGCGGCGTCCATTCAGGGGCTCCTGGGCTCAGAATCCGAGGTCATCGAACTTCATCTCCTGAACCTCGTCTGCCGACAGGTTGGAGCTGGCTTCGATGAGCATGTCTACGAAGGTACCGGTGCGCTGGTCGGTGGCCGACACCTTCACGATGCCGTCGGCGTCGATGGCGAAGGTCACGCGCACCTTGTTGTCGCCCCGCGCGCGCGGCTCGAGGCCCGTGAGCACGAAGTCCCCCAACAGCTCGTTGTCGGCGGCCATCCGGCTCTCCCCCTGGAAGACCTGGATGCGCACCTCGGTCTGTCCGTCTTGCGCGGTGTGGAAGACCTTCGACTCTTCGGTGGGGATGGGCGTGTTGCGCGGGATGACGCCCTCGACGAAGCCGCCCACGGTGCGGATGCCGAGGGTCTGGGGCGTGACGTCGAGGAGCACCGCGCCGGGCGACTCGGAGAAGGAGGTCAGGTTGTGGGCCTGCACGGCCGCGCCCTGGGCCACCACCTCGTCGGGGTTGATGTCGGCGTTGACGTCGCGCCCGAAGTAGTGGCTGACCGCCTCGCGGATGAGCGGGAAGCGCGTCATGCCGCCCACCAGCAGCACCTCGTCGATCTGCTTGGGCGTGAGGCCGGCCTGGTTGAGGGCGTCGTCGCACACCACGAAGCTGCGCTGGATGAGCGGCATGACCAGGCGCTGCACGGTGTGCTGGTCGAGCTTGGTCTGCAGGCCGATGGGGTTGCCCTGGGCGTCTCGGCCGAGGCCCGGGACCTTCACGGCCACCGCCTCGACCTCGGAGAGCGCGCGCTTGGCGCGCTCGGCCGCCTCGCGCAGCTTCGTGCGGGCCGCGGCGCTCTCGGAGAGGTCGACCCCGGCCTGGTGCGTGAGCTGGGCCATCAGGTGTTCGGCGATCACGTTGTCGAAGTCGTCTCCGCCCAGGAAGGTGTCTCCGCTGGTGGAGATGACCTCGAACAGGTCGTCGTCGAGGCGCAGGATGGAGATGTCGAAGGTGCCACCGCCCAGGTCGTAGACGGCGATGTGCTGGCGGCGCCCCTGTCCGAAGCCGTAGGCGAGCGCGGCGGCGGTGGGCTCGTTGATGATCCGCAGGCAGTTGAGCCCGGCGATCGTGGCGGCGTCGCGGGTGGCCTGCCGCTGCTGGTCGTTGAAGTAGGCGGGCACGGTGATCACCGCGGCGTCTACGGTCTCGCCAGTGGCGTACTCGGCGGTGCGCTTCATGTGGGCCAGCACGTGGGCCGAGATCTCCTGCACGGCGAAGACCTTGCCCTGCACGCGCACGCGGGCGTCGCCGTTGGGGCCCGATGCCACACCCCAGCCGACCATGCGGCGCACCCGGTCGACCTCTTCGCTCTCTGCCCGGCGGCCGATCAGCCGCTTGGCCGAGAACACCGTGTTTTCAGGTGCATAGGCGAGCTGCTGTCGGGCTCTCTGCCCGACGACGACCGAGTGGCCGTAGCCAAAGGCCACCACCGAGGGGTGGATCCGTCGTCCCTCCTCGTCGGCCAACACCACGGCCTTGCCGTCGCGGACGCAGGCCACGACAGAGTTCGAGGTGCCCAGATCGATGCCAACTGCGATTCCCACGGGTGCTCCAAAAAGCGGGGCCTGCGGCGCCGCGGCTCAGGCGTCGCGAGACTCTACCAGCCTCGTCAGGGCGGCGGCCATCTCGGCGTGGATGTGGCCGTTGGTGCAGAGGATCTCGGGCTGATCGAGTCGCACCGGTTGCTGCGCCAAGGTGGTCACCTGGCCGCCCGCCTCTCGCACCAGCAGGATGCCCGCGGCCACGTCCCACGGGCTCAGGTGGAACTCCCAGTAGCCGTCGGCGCGCCCGGCCGCGATGTGGCAGAAGTCGAGCGCGGCGGCGCCCGCCCGCCGGATCCCCTGCGCCTGAACCAGCATCTCGCGCACGTAGCGCAGGTAGAAGTCGGGCCGCTCGCGGCGGTCGTAGGCGAAGCCGGTGAGCACGAGCGACCGGCCCAGCGTGGGCGTTGCGGAGACCCGAATGGGGCGGCCGTTGCAGGTGGCGCCGCCGCCGCGGTGGGCGGCGTAGGCGTGATCCCGAACCGGGTCGTAGACGCAGCCGGCGATCAGCACGCCGTCCCGCTCGAGGGCGACCGATGTGCAGAAGGCGGGGAAGCCGTGCACGAAGTTGGTGGTGCCGTCGATGGGGTCGACGATCCATCGGGTCGAGGCCGACGCGGCCCCGCCGCCCTCTTCTGCGAGCACCGGCACGCCGGGGCTGCGCTCCTCGAGCGCGGCCCGCACCGCCGCCTCGGCCGCGAGATCCACCGTGGTGAGCAGGTCGATGCCGCCTTGGTCTTTCGTGCGGTAGGCCTGGGCGCCGTCGCGTCGGGCCAGGGCCTCGGTGATGACCGCGCCGCCGGCGCGCGCGGCGGCCTCGGCCACGG
>JBDQIL010000143.1:0-7931 GCA_040264415.1 Myxococcota bacterium | reverse complement strand
TTTCGGGGGTGCCGCTCGGCGTCAAAGACACCGAGGCGGTGCGCCTGTCGCCGATGCGCGTGGGGTCGCGGGCCTACCGGCGCCTGTGGGCGCCCACCGACGCGCCCCAGGTCAAGGCGATGCGGGCCATGGGGGCGGTGCTGGCCGGAAAGACCGCCACCTCCGAGCTCGCCATCATGCCGACGGTCGACACCGACCTCGGCCCAGCCACGGGCAACCCCTGGGATCCGGCCGTGACCCCTGGTGGCTCGAGCGGCGGGTCGGCGGCGGCGGTGGCCGCGGGCCTCGTTCCGTTGGCGACCGGCGGCGACGGGGGCGGCTCGATCCGCATCCCCGCGGCCCTCTGCCACCTCTATGGCTTCAAGGCGTCGCGGGGCCTCACGCCTGACTTCTACGCCCGCCTCGACCTCTGCGGTGTGGCCGTGTTGGGCTGCCTCAGCCACACGGTCGATGACACGGCGGCCTTCCTCGACGCCATGTGCGGTCGGCCGACCCTCGGGCAGCCCGGCAGCCTGCTCGACGCGGCGCGTCAGCCCCCGCCCACCGGCCTCCGCATCAAGCTGCTGCTCGACTCGCCCATGTGCGCGGTCGACCCGGCGATCACGGAGGGGGTCCGCGAGCTGGCGCGGCTCCTCGAAGACCTCGGGCACCACATCATCGAGGCGCCGTCGCCGCCGGGCAGCCTCGACGAGTTCCTCCCCATCTACCAGCGCTTGAGCGTGGCCGCGCCGGTGCTGTCGGAGTCGAGCCTGCAGCCGGTGACCCGCTGGCTGCGCGAGGCCGGCCGCGACGTCACCACCGAGCAGGCCCGCGGGCGGGTGAAGCGCTTCGGCGACCGCATCCTCGACTGGTTCGGCGACGCCGACCTCGCGCTCACGCCCACGGTGCCCTGTTTCGCCCCCGAGAACGGCGCCTGGGCGCACCTCCCCCCCGACCAGCACTTCGCCCGGGCGGCAGACCTGGGCGCGTTCACGGCCGTGATCAACTGCTCGGGGCAGCCCGCCGCGAGCGTGCCCCTGGGCTTGGGCGGCCCCCGGCGGCTGCCCTTTGGCGCGCAGCTGGTGGGACCGCTGGGCGGTGACGTGCGGGTGCTCCAGGTCAGCCGGCAGCTCGAGCAGGCGCTCGACTGGCGGCAGCGCCAGTCGCCCCTGTTCGACGCCTGACCGAGGATCAGCGGGCCGGCGCCGGGGTGGCCTCGGTGGGCTCGGCGTCGTCCCCCGGGCTCTCCTCGACCCGAACCGCCCGCTTGGCGAGCCCGAGCAGCTCCAAGGCGTCTTCGGCGATGAGGTAGAGCGCGGGCACGATGATGAGCGCGATGACCGTCGCGAAGAGCACCCCGAAGCCCAGGCTGATGGCCATCGGGATGAGGAAGCGCGCCTGCATCGACGTCTCGAAGATCATCGGCATGAGGCCGAAGAAGGTCGTGAGTGAGGTGAGCAGGATGGGGCGGAAGCGCCGGGCGCCGGCGTGCACGATGGCCATCCAGGCGGTGTCGCCCTCGGCCCGGGCCCGGTTGGCGCCGTCGATGAGCACCAGCGAGTCGTTCACCACCACGCCAGACAGGGCGATGATGCCCATGATCGAGATGATCGAGAGCTCGTAGCCCATGATCAGGTGGCCCCCGACCGCGCCCACGAAGCCAAAGGGGATGGCCGACATGATGATGAGGGGCTGGATGTAGCTCTTGAAGGGGATGGCCAGCAGCGCGTAGATGAGAAACAGCGCCAGGATGTAGTTCTGGCCCAGGCTGGCGAAGGACTCGGCCTGGTTGCGCTGCTCGCCGACCAGCTCAGCCGAGAGCCCCGGGAAGCGGTCTCGGAGGGCGGGCACCTCGGTCTCGGTCATGGCCCGCACCACCTCTTGCGGCGAGACCACCCCCGGCGCGAGCTCGGCCTTGACGTTGACGGTGCGGCGCCCGTCCTCTCGGACGATCTCGGTGGGGGCTCGGTTGCGGGTGTACTGGGCCACCTCGCCCAGGGGCACCACCGCGCCGGTGGGGGTGCGCACGTCGAAGGCCTCGAGATCGCCCTCGGATTGGCGCTGGTCTTCGGGGAGCCGCACCATCACCTTCATCTCGTTGCGGCCGCGCTGCTCGCGCAGGGCCTCGGCGCCGAAGTAGGCGGCGCGCAGCTGTCGGGCGATGTCCTGGCTGGTGAGGCCCAAGGTGCGCCCAGCCGGCAGGATGGTGAAGTCGAGCTGCGGCTTGCCGGCGGCGTACGAGTTCTCGATGTCGCTCAGGTCGCTGTAGCCGCGCATGACCTCGGCGAGATCACGGCTGGCCTCGGCCAGCACCGCGGTGTCGGTGTGGCTCAGCTGGATGTCGACCGCGGCGCCCGCGCCAGGGCCCACGCTCGAGCTGAAGGTGAGGGCCTCGAGGCCGGCGAGGGGCGGGGTCTCGGTCTTCCAGGTGTCGCTGAAGTCCTTGGCCGAGAAGGGGCGCTCGGACGTGGGCACCAGTTCGACCTCGATGGTGAGGAGGTGAGAGCCCGTCGCAGCCTGCCCCCCGCCGGGGCCGCCGGCGACGGGGCCCGACCCCACCTGCGTGTAGACGCCCTTGACCCGGCCGTCGGCCTCGAGGGCCGCGATGGTCTCGTCGAGGCTGGCCTCGAGCTGCTCGCGCACCAGCCCGGTGCGCGCCAGAGGGGCGCCGTAGGGCAGCCGGGCGGTGGCCACCACCAGGTCGCCCTCGAGCTTGGGGAAGAAGCTGAAGGGGACGTGGCCGCCGCCGACCAGCCCGATGCTGCCCAGGAACAGGGCCACGGCGCCAGCGAAGGTGGCGTAGCGCCACTCGAGCGCCACCTGCAGCATGCGGACGTAGGGGCCCTCGATGAAGCGCTGGAGGCGGCGGCTGACGTGGTTGCGCAGGAAGTCGGCCGGGCGCGAGAGCACCGCGCTGACCGCTCGGATGAGCCGTCCGATGCGGCCGCCGCTCTCCTCGTGGCCCAGGTGCGCCGGCAAGATGAAGAAGCCCTCCACCAGGCTGAAGAGCAGCACGCTGACCACCATCGCGGGGATGATGCTGAAGATCTTGCCGGTCACGCCGGGGACGAAGAAGAGCGGGCCGAAGGCGACGACGGTGGTGAGAACGGCGAAGGTGACGGGCACCGCCATCTCCTGGGCGCCCAGGATGGCGGCACGCACGGGCTCCATGCCGCCCTCCATCTTCTGCCACGCGTTCTCGCCCACCACGATGGCGTCGTCGACCACGATGCCCAGCGTGACGATGAGCGCGAAGAGGCTGACCATGTTGATGCTGGCGCCGAACAGCGGGCCGCCCACCAGGAACGCGCCCAGAAACGAGATGGGGATGCCGAGCGCCACCCAGAAGGCCAGGCGCAGGTCGAGGAAGAGCGCGAGCACGATGACGACCAGCAACAGCCCCAGCTGGGCGTTTCGAACGAGCAGATCGATCCGCTCGGCGAGCAGCACCGAGTCGTCACGCCAGACCGAGACGGTGACCGAGTCGGGCAGGGTGGCCTCGAGGGTCTCGGCGTAGCTGCGGACGGCCGCGGCCACCCCGGTGGGGGTCTCGTCGCCCACTCGGTAGGCTGTGATCCGCATGGCCGGCTGGCCGCCGAAGAAGCTCTCTTGATCGGTGTCGGCGAAGCCATCCACCACGTGAGCGATCTCGCCGAGCGTGACCACGTCTCCGTCGGCGGTGCCGCGGAGCACGATGTCGTCGAATTGGCGGCCGCGGGTCTTGCGGTCGGCCACGCGCACCAGCAGGTCGCCCGACGGGGTCTCGATGGCGCCGCCGGGGAGCTCGAGGCTGCTGGCGGAGATGGCCATCGCCACCTGCTCCAGGGTGAGTCCGTAGGCCTCGAGGGTCTCGCGGGGCACCTCGACGGTGATCTCGGGGGCCGGCGCACCGGTGACCTCGATCTGGGTGACGGCGGGGTCGCGGAGCATGTCGGCCCGCACGGTCTCGGCGAGCTCGTGCAGCGCCTCGCGCGACTGGTCGCCCGACAACACGATGCTGATGACCTCGCGTTTGCCGCTGGCCAGCGTGACCTGTGGCTCTTCGGCCTCTTCGGGGAAGGTCGTGATGCGGTCGATGGCCGACTTGGCGTCGTTGAGCACCTTGTCGGGGTCGGCCGACAAGATGAGCTCAGCGGAGATGGCCGCCCCGCCCTCGGACGAGGTCGAGGTGACCCGCTTGATGCCGTCGAGGCCGCGCAGCTGCTCTTCGACCGCGAGGGTGATGCCTTGCTCGACCTCTTCGGGCGACGCGCCGGGGTAGGGCACGCCGACGGTCACCACGTCGAGGGTGAACTCGGGGAAGACCTCTTGCTTGATGCGCGTGAGGCCGAGCACGCCGCCGAGCAGGATGACGGCCATCAGCAGGTTCGCGGCGACCTTGTTGCGGGCCATCCACGCGATGGGGCCGGTGCGGGTGGGGTCGGGGCTCACTCGTCACCTCCGAGGGCGGCGCCGTCGCCGCTGCCGAGCAGCTGCACCTTGGTGCCGATCACCGGCGCCGACAGGGGCGTGGTGACCACCTGGTCGCCGGCCTCGAGGCCGCTCGAGACCTCGATGGCGCGGTCGAGGCTCCAGCCCAGGGTCACGGCCCGCGGGGCCAGCCGGCCGTCGGCCACCACCCACACCCGCGCGCCGTCGTAGACCGCGGTGCGGGGCACCTGCAGGGCGTCGCTGCGGACGCGCCCCTGCACGGTGACGTTGACGAAGGCGCCCACCATGAGGGGCAGGCCGGCGGCGCTGGGGTCGAGGGGGTCGTCGACGCCGATGATGAGCGTCGCCGTGCGGCTCTGGGGGTCGAGCTGGCCTCCGACCCCCAGGATCTGCCCGGGGCGCTGCACCACCGTGCCGTCGGTGAGGGCCTGAGACACCGTCGCCGGCGAGCCCTCGCCGGGGCCGGTGCCTTGCAGGCCCGGCACGTGAATCTGCGCGAGCTGTTGGAAGGGGACTGCGGCCTCGACGCGCACCCGGTCGGTGCCCGAGAGCACGGCGAGCGCGGCGCCGGCGCCCACCACCTGACCCACGTCCACCGACTCGGTGAGCACGATGGCGTTGAAGGGGGCCTGCAGGCGGGTGCGCGACAGGTTGAGCTCGGCGCGTCGCAGCCCGGCCCGGGCGGCCGCCACGTTGGCCTCGGCCACCGCGAGGTGCGGCTCGCGCCGAGCGAGGCGACCGTCGCTCTCGGCGTCCTTGCCGAGCAGCGCCCACTCGCGGGTGGCGACGTCGGCCCGGTTCTTCTCGAGGGCGAGCTCGAGCTCGGCCTGCTCCACCTGCACCTGGGCCTGATCGACCGCGACCTGGTAGTCGCGGGCGTCGACCCGGGCGATGACCTCGCCCTTGCTGAAGCGTCCGCCCGGCACCAGCGACTCGGAGACCCAGGTGAGCCGTCCGGCCACCTCGGGGGTGATCTGCACCTGCTGGTCGGAGACCACGGCGCCGGTCGTGCGCACCACCGCCCGGATCGGAGCCCGGTCGATGGTGATGGCCTCGACCAGGTCGACCTTCTCCGGCGGGGTGCCCTTCTCTGCGGCCGACCCAGCGGCGATGAGGCCCCCCCAGGCGGTCGCGGCGGGGCGGTCGAGATCGAGCGCCCAAGGGGCGCCGAGGGCGTTGTGCAGCGTGATGTGGGCGGCCAGACGGTCGCGACGGGCCTGAATCAGCCCGAGCTCAGCCATCTGCAGCGTGTTGAGCGCGCCCTGCACGCTGACGTACGGCGTGAGGCCGCCGAGGTACTGGATGCGGGACTCGTCGAAGGACAGGCGGGCGGCTTCGACCTGGGCTTGACGGGCCGCGAGCTCTTCGTCGCGCTGGGTGACCACGCGGCGGGCGTCTTGCACCTCGGCCGTGGCGCTGAGCAGGGCTTGCTGAAGGTCGAATCCGGCGGCGCGGGCCGAGGCGGAGGCGCCGCGGGCGGCGGCGATCTTGCGGCCCCCGTTGAAGATGGGCACAGAGGCCTGGACGCCCACCTGCCAGTTGCCCACCACGTCCCAGTCGGTCTCGTCGGCGCCGAGCAGCTGGCCCTGGTCGCCGGTGTAGCCGGAGAGCTGCAGGGTCGGGGCGAGGCCGAGCCAGCCGCTGGCCTTGCGCAGCCCGGCGGCGCGGGCCGACGCGATGGAGGCGACGAGGTCGGGTCGCCGGTCGAGCAGGTCGGCAGGGGTGCCCAGGCCCGGGGCAGCCGGCGCGTCGGGGAGCTGCGCGGGCACCGCGAAGTCGGCGGCGCTCGCGCGGGTGGGGTCGCGGCCGAGCAAGCTGGCGAGGCGCCAGGCCGTGCGCTCGACCGCAGCCTTCGCGGCAGGGAGCGTGGCCTCGATGTTGGCCTGCTGCTGGCGCTGCTGCAGCAGGTCGAGGGCGGTGGCCTCGCCTCCCTGGTAGCGTAGGTCGACCAGCTCGCTGAGCTCGCGGCTCACCCGCACCTGGTCGCTGACGTAGGTGAGGCGCTCGTTCGCGGCGGTCAGATCCAGCCAGGCCGCCCCGACGCTCGTGGCGACCGCCATCGCCTGCGCGGCGCGGTTGCCGTCCATGGCCGCGGCGTCCCCGCGCGAGGCCAGCCAGGCGGTCGTGTTGACCCCGAAGAGATCGACGGTCCAGGCCCCCTGCAGCTGCCAGTTCGCGTTGGCGTAGCTGTCGCCGAACCGGTCGGCGAGCTGGTCGGTGAGCTCGTCTTCGGACAGCGGGGACGATCCGCTGAGGTTGTTGGTGATCTGTTGGATGAGCGGCTCGGTGGAGTTGCGGGTGAAGCCCGCAGCGAGCGCGGCGGAGGGCAGCAGCACCGAGCCCTGCTGCCAGGCTCCGGTGCGGGCGACGGTCACCCGCTCCCAGGCGGCGCGGACCGTGGGGCTGGAGCCCATGGCCTCGTCGAGCACCGCGGACAGGGCGGGGTCGCCCAGGTCGCGCCACCAGGGTTCGGCCGGCGCCGGCCGGCGCGCGTCGGCGCCGAAGGTGGGCGCCGTGGTGCCAAAGCTGGCCTCGAGCGCGCGCTCGGTGGGCGACGCGGCGAGGGCAGGCGGCGACGCCCAGAACAGGGCCACGGTCAACAGGGCGATCATGGGGTCTCCGCGGGCGCGCAGCCGGCCCAGAAGGTGTCGACCAGGCTCTGGGCGTAGGCCTCGGCCGAGGGCTGGACGCCGCTGCCAGGGAAGAGGTGGTGTTGGAACGACCGCTCTTTGCAGGCGCCGATGAAGGCCATGGCCCGCACGTCTGCGTCGCCCGGAGCGGCCCGGCCGGTCGCCGTGGCCTGCTCGAACCAGGCTCGGAGCATCCGTCGCACCTGGACGGGCGGCGGCTGTCCGCCGATCTCGGGGATCACGCCGGCGGGATCTTCGCCCGCGGCCCACAGGGTCATCACGCACGGGAGCAGGCGGTCGAACATGCCGAGCAGGGCCGAGGCGATGTCGTGAAGCTGGTCGGGGAGCGGCCGCGCGTCGGGGCCCGCGCCGATGCCGCCCAGCAACTCGAGCGGCGGCTCGGGCTTGAGCGCAGCCCGCAGAAGCTGGCGCTTCGTGCCGAAGCGCTTGAACAAGGTAGCCTGGGAGACGCCCGCTTCATCCGCGATGAGCGCCGTCGAGCAGCCGGGGCCGTGCTCGATGAAGCAGGCGCGGGCGACCGCGAGCAGGTCTTCGTCCAGGAACTGACGGGGGCGGACCATGGGGGCTCTGGGGCAGGGTTCTTGAGTCGAGGCTCACAGTAAGTGATTGAGCACTCACGTCAAACATTCCCCCGCAATCTCCTCGACAACCTGCTGTAGACGGAAAGTCTCGGCGTGTCCTCCGGAGGTTGGCTTGCGTGCGGTAGGCTGAGGCCCTCCTGGAGGGCACCATGCCGACGCTGGCCATCTTGACCTCGGGCGGGGACGCGCCTGGCATGAACACCGCGGTCGCCGCTGCGACCAAGGTCGCCACGGCCGCCGGGCTCGACGTGGTGGGCGTCGAGGACGGCTACGACGGGCTGATCGACGG
>JBDQIL010000142.1:0-7932 GCA_040264415.1 Myxococcota bacterium | reverse complement strand
GCCGCGGGCGGCCTCCTGGGAGAGCGCACGCATGAGCTGGGTCAAGGGTGCGATGGACCACCTCCGGAGGGCCGCTCGCGCGAACGCGTCGGCCCCGCGCCGGGGGGCTCGGCGGGCCGGAGCATCGCGCAGAGCTCGGCGGGCACGCCCACGGCGCGCTGGGTGTCGCCGCCGATCTCGGCCTGACCGACGTAGGCCAGCCCCGCGAGGCGAAGGCGCCCCAGCGGAGACTGGGGGGGATGTTCGAGCCAGAACCACCCGTCTGCCGCGTCGCTGCCGAAGCGGCTGGACAGGCTCGCCGCCGGCACCAGACCGCCGGCGTCGAGGACGGCGTCGAGGGCGGTCCGGGCTCGCTCGGGGAGCGCATCCACCCTCGCCCGCAGGCGCTCCGGGTCGAGGAGCGCGGCCGCCACCGCCCCCTCCCGCGCGCGGCGCGGGCCGACCGGCTCGATGCCATGTGCATGCGCGACTCCGTCGAGCCACACGACCGGCAGCGCCCGGAGGCAGGTGCTCAGGCTGCGGCGCGCGGGGAGCGGCCGCTGCTCCCACGCCGTGCGGTGCGCGCCGTTGACCTCGGACAGACGGGCGCGGCTGCGCTCCGCGGGCGGCCGCGCGCCGCCAAAGTCGACATCCTCGGTCGCCTCTTCGTCGAGTGAGTCGTTGTGCAGGGCGACCAGCATGTCCACGACCGACTGCCGCACGTCCAGGTCGAAGACCTGCTCTGCTTGTTCGGCGGCGGCGACCGCGGCCCGCTCGTCGGGCGGGAGCTCGGCGTAGACCGACTGGCGCAGCAGCACCTGCTCGCGGCCCATCCGACGAACGTCGAGCGCGAGCTGGTCGAGGCCGTCGGTGCCGACCTCGTGGCGGGCGATGTGGCACAGCAGATCGATCCAGGAGCCATCGAGCGCGAGGAGCCCCAGCACGGGACCGTCGTCGACGGTCTCCATGTCGATGCCGCTCGCGTGGTCGAGCGCGCGCAGCATGCGCCAGCCGCGCCGCACATAGCGGATGACCACGCGCTCGATCTGCCGCAGGCCGCTCGGTCCTTCGAGGCCCCGTCGCGCCCGAACGGGCTGCCACCGCGGGGGCTCCCACGGGCCGGCGCTCGGGAAGCGGAGGATGCGCCCCTTGGGCTGTCCGTTCGTCATCGATGGGTGTCCTGGGCCGGGTGCGCGCTAAGGGCCTTATCCGGCGCCGACAGGGCCGCGAGGTCGGCCCGCACGCGGCGCGCCGCAGACCCCACCTTCGAGGAGCCGAGTCGATGGATCCGGAGAGCACGCCCCCCACCCCGGGCCACACCGCCGCGGCCGTCGACCTGGGCTCCAACAGCTTCCACATGATCGTGATGCGGGCGCTGCCGAGCGGCGAGCTGCGGGTGATCGACAAGATCAAACACCGGGTCCGGCTCGCCGCGGGCCTCGACGACGAGGGGCGCCTCGACGCCGAGGCCCAGGAGCGCGCCCTCGAGAGCCTGCAGATGATGGGGCAGCGCATCCAGAGCCTTCACGCCGACCTCGTGCGCGCGGTCGGCACGAACACGCTCCGAAAGGCGTCCAACGCCCTGCCGTTTCTGGTGCGCGCGAGCGGCGCGCTCGGCCACCGAATCGACGTCATCTCGGGGCGCGAGGAGGCCCGGCTGATCTACCAGGGGGTGAGCCACGACCTCTCCCCCGACGACCGGTTGCTCGTGGTCGATATCGGCGGCGGCTCGACCGAGCTCATCATCGGCGAGGCCCGCGAGCCGCTCAGCCTCGACAGCCTGTACATGGGCTGCGTGAGCTGGTCGATGCGCTTCTTCCCCGAGGGGCGGGTGTCGCGACGGCGCTTCGCCGATGCCCGCACGGCGGCCCGCCTGCAGCTGCAGTCGGCGGCGCGCCGCTACCGCGACCTGGGATGGGGCCGGGCCCTCGGGTCGTCGGGCACGGTCCGCGCCATCGAGCGCGTGCTGCGCGAGAATGGGTTGGAGTACGACGGGATCACGGCGACCGGGATGCAGCGCCTCGCCGACATGCTCGCCGCCTCCAAGCGCATGGAGCGCGCGCGGCTCTCCGGCCTGAGCGACACGCGACGCCCGGTGCTCCCCGGCGGGCTCGCCATCCTGCAGGCTGTCTTCGAGGCCCTCGAGATCGAGCGCATGGACGCCTCCGACAACGCCTTGCGAGAGGGCGTCATCCTCGACCTCCTCGGCCGCCAGCACGACGACGACGCCCGGGCGGTCGCCACCCGCCGCTTCGCCGCTCGCTTTGGGGTCGACCCGGGCCACGCCGGCCACGTGCGCGACACCGCGCTCCGGCTCTACGACGCCGTGGCGAAGACCTGGAAGCTCGACGCCGATCCCAACAGCCGCCGCCTGCTGGCCTGGGCCGCCGAGCTGCACGAGGTGGGGATCTTCGTGAGCTGGTCCGGCCACCACAAGCACGGCGCCTACCTGATCCGACACGCGGATCTGGCGGGCTTCTCGCGCTCCGAGCAGGAGCTCATGGCGGCCCTGGTGCTGAGCCACCGCGGGCGTCTCTCGCAGGAGCGCATCGCCAGCGTCTACCGCGGCCCCATGCACCTGGCGCTGCGCCTCGCGGTGCTGCTGCGCCTCGCGCACCGCCTGCACCGCAGCCGCGACGTCGAGCGCGCCCAGCCCCGGGTGGCCAAGGTCACCCCGCAGCGGCTCCGGCTCGCCTTCGACCCCGACACCCTGGAGAGCCAGCCCCTCACCCGCGCCGACCTCGCCGAAGAGGCGCGGGCCCTCGCGGCGGTGGGCGTCAAGCTCGAGGTGCGGGCCCAGCCCGCCGCCCCTACACCGACAGAAGCTCGATGAGCTCGTCCTGGGCGCACAAGCGGGGCTCGTCGGCCGCCGGCACCACCCGACTGTAGGTGCCGTCGGGGTGGGCCTCCCAGGCCTGCACGTTGTCGGCGAAGTACAGGTCGAGCGCCTCGTGCACCACGCGAGCCCGGATCTCGGGGTCCTCCACGGGGAACACCACCTCGACCCGGCGCAACAGGTTGCGCTCCATCCAGTCTGCCGACCCACACAGCAGCATCTCGTCGCCCCCGTGGTGGAATCGGAACACGCGGCTGTGCTCGAGGAAGCGGCCGACGATGCTGCGCACCTGGATGCGGTCGCTCACCCCCGGCACCCCCGGCCGCAGCCGGCAGATGCTGCGGATGATGAGGTCGATGGACACGCCAGCCTGTGAGGCCCGGTAGAGCGCGCGGATGACCTTCGGCTCGGTGAGGGCGTTCATGCGCGCCTGGATCCGCGCGGGTCGCCCGGCGCGGGCCTCGGAGGCCTCGAAGTCGATGAGCTCGATGAGGCGCGCGTGCAGCGTGAAGGGGCTCTGGAGCAGCCGGTCGAGGGGCACCAGCCGCCCCAGCCCGGTCAGCTGGGTGAAGACGGTGTGCAGGTCGCGGCCGATGGTCTCGTCGCAGGTGAGCAGCCCGACGTCGGTGTAGGCCCGCGACGTGCCCGGGTGGTAGTTGCCGGTGCCCAGGTGCAGGTACCGCCGCATCAGGGCGCCCTCGCGCCGGACGACCATCAGCACCTTGGCGTGGGTCTTGTATCCGACGATCCCGTAGACCACGTTGGCCCCGGCCTCTTGAAGGCGGGTCGCCATGCGAATGTTGACCGCCTCGTCGAAGCGCGCGCGCAGCTCGACCACGGCGGTCACGTCTTTGCCGGACTGCGCGGCGAGGATGAGGGAGTCGACGATGGGGGAGTCGGCGCTGGTTCGGTACAGCGTCATGCGAATGGCGAGCACGTCGGGATCGATGGCCGCCTGACGCGCCAGCTCGAGCACCGGCGAGAAGCTCTGGTAGGGGTGGTGCAGCAGCACGTCGCCGGCGCGGATGATCTCGAAGAGGTCTCCCTTGATGCCGATGGCCGCCGGCAGCCCCTGCCCGAATGGCGGGAACTTCAGGTCGGGCCGATCGACCATGTCGTAGAGGCTCGAGAGCCGGTGCAGGTTGACCGGGCCGTTGACCTGGTAGATGTCGGCGTCGGACAGCTCGAACTGGTGCGACAAGAAGGCGATCTTGCCCGCCGTGCAATTGTCGGCGACCTCGATGCGGACCGCGGCGCCGTACTGCCGGTGGGGCAGCTCCATCTTGAGGGCCCGAAGGAGATCGTCGATCTCCTCTTCGTCGACCCAGAGGTTCGAGTTTCGCGTGACCCGGAACTGGTGGCAGCCGGTCACCCGCATGCCGGGAAAGAGCTTGCCCACGTGGCTGTGGATGACCGCCGAGATCATGACGAACTCGTGGGGGGCCTCGGCCAGCTCAGCGGGGAGCGCGATCAGGCGCGGCAGGCTGCGCGGCACCTGGACCACGGCGATCCCGCTCTCTCGGCCGAAGGCGTCTGCGCCCTCGAGGCTGACGATGAAGGTGAGCCCCTTGTTCTGCACGTTGGGGAAGGGGTGAGCGGGATCGAGCCCAAGCGGGGTGAGCACCGGCAGACACTGGCGGTCGAAGTAGTCCTCCATCCAGCGGGCCTGGGCCGGGGTCAGCTGCGAGCGCCGACGGATGCGGATGCCCTGCTCTGCGAGGGCCGGAAAGAGCACCTGGTTCAGCTCGCGGTACTGCTCACTCACCAGCCCCTGCACCTCGACGCTGATGCGCTGCAGGGCGTCTTGCGGCGCGAGCCGGTCGGGGCCGCTGGGGCCGAGGCCCAGCGCCACGCTCTGCTTCAGCCCGGCCACCCGAACCTCGAAGAACTCGTCGAGGATGGAGCTCACGATGGTGAGGAAGCGCAAGCGCTCGAGCAGCGGCGTGCCCGGGTCACGGGCCTGGGCCAGCACCCGCCGGTGGAACGCGACCAGAGACAGCTCTCGGTTGAAGTAGAGCGACGGGTCGGTGAGGTCGACCGGTGGCGCGTCGGCGCCGGGACCGCCAGGTTCGCGCGACGGGACGGGGTCTGTGGCCTGGCTCATGGGGTCTCCGGGGCGGACGATCCCCTATCCAGGCCCTGGGCCGGACGGGCCGCTGGAAGACCGAGAGGCGACGCCGATCAGTAGTGCGGCGGACGCTCGTATTCGAGGTCGGTGGTGCCGTCGGCGGCGCCCGGGTCGGCCGCCTGCTCCACCCGCTGCCGCAGCTCGGTCATCATCCTGCGGAGCCGGACGTTCTCGTCGGCCGTCTCCCGCACCACGTCGTCGAGCTGGGTCAAGGTGTGCTCGAGGAAGGCCAGCCGCACCTCGAGGTTGGTCACCCGGTCGGCGTGGTCGGAGGCGTCTGAGGCGGCGGCGCCGCCGTCAGCAGCGTCGGAGGTGGTCATCGAGGGCTCCGGCCAACCGGACTCAGGGCACGAGGGGGCCGCGATTGGCGGGCTCCCCATAGTCCATGTCGGGCGCCACCGGGACGATCCGGTGCGGGTTGATGGACTCGTGGCTGTAGTGGTAGTGGCGGCGGATGTGGTCCATCCGGCACGTGTCGGCGACCCCCGGCAGCTGGTAGACCGCCCGGGTGTGCTCCCAGAGGCGCGGGTAGTCGCGCAGTCGGCGCCGGCTGCACTTGAAGTGTCCGTGGTAGACCGGGTCGAAGCGGTACAGCGTGGTGAACAGCCGCACGTCGGCCTCGGTGAAGCGGTCGCCGGCGAGCCAAGCCCGGTCGGCCAGCAGCCCCTCCAGCCAGTCCAGCGTGTCGAAGAGGGGCTCGACCGACTCGTCGTAGGCGGCCTGCGTCGTGGCGAAACCGCACTTGTACACGCCGTTGTTGAGCGTGTGGTACACGCGGTCGTTGACGGCGTCGATCTCGCCGCGCGAGGCGTCTGGGTAGAGTCGGTGGTGCCGCATGCGGGCGTCTTCCCTGCCGAGCGGGGCCATCGCGCCGTCGAGGAAGCGGATGATCTCGGACGACTCGTTGTTGACGATGCCCGCCGTCTGCTTGTCCCACAGGACCGGCACCGTCACCCGGCCGGAGAAGTCGGACTGCGCACGGGTGTAGATCGCGTGCAGGTGCCGGGCCCCGAAGAGGTCGTCGGGTGCCCCGTCGCCGAAGACCCACCCCTCCGACAGCATGTCGGGGTGGACGAACGAGAACGGCAGGGCCGCCTCGAGGCCCTTGAGCGCCCGCACGATGAGCACGCGGTGCGCCCAGGGGCAGGCGTAGCTGACATAGAGGTGGTAGCGGTCGGCCGCAGGGGGGTGCGCGCCCCCAGGCTCGATCGCGTCACGAAACGCGGCGTCGGTTCGGATGAAGCGCCCATCGCTGGCTTTGGTGTCGTACCACTGGTCGTGCCAGGTTCCGTCGATGAGCAGACCCATGTCGCCTCCGGGGGTTGTGTCAGCGAGCTATCGCAGACCCCCGACCCCCCCCGGAAACAGGCCGTTTCGCGGCTCCGCTCAGCTGTCGACCACGGCCGCCGACCACAGGCTCTCGTCTCGGCCCTGCTCTCTCCCCGGCGCGGCGTCGACCGTGATGACGATGGCGGTCACGTTGTCGTCGCTGCCACCGGCCATGGCCTCTTCGACCAGCCAGCGCGCGGCGTTTCGCGCGTGGTCGGTGCCCAGCCCGGCCTGGATGCGCGACGCCTCCAGGAAGCCGTGGACCCCATCGGAGGTGAGCAACAGGCGGTCGCCAGCCTGCAGACGCACCGTGCCCGTGTCGACCCCGCGATCGACCCGGATGCCGTCGTCGTCCCCCAGCCCCCGCGAGCCGAAGATGAAGTTCTGGGTGAGGGCGTGCGCGCCCACAGGCTGCCCGAGGCCGTCGCGGTCGGCGAACTCGCCCCGCGTGTGATCTCGGGTGACCTGATCGAGGCGGTCGCCGCGCAGCAGGTAGAGGCGGCTGTCACCCACATGAACCCAGGACAGCACCCCGTCGAGCAGCCAGCAGGCCGTGAGGGTGGTGCCCATGTTGGCGGCCCCGCGGCCACGGGCGCGGTCGCGCAGCCGCCGGTGCGCCTTCATGACGAACCCGTGGAGGGCTTGCTCGGCTTCGGCCGGGCGGCCCCGGCCGTAGAGGCGCAGCAAGGCCTGAACGGCGGCGCCGCTGGCGATGTCGCCGTGGTCGTGGCCGCCCATGCCGTCGGCGACGGCAGCCAGCAGCCCGGCCGCACCAGACACCGCCTGGTCGGCCTCGCCGTCGGTGCCGCGGTATCGAGCGTGCCCGCCGTGGCAGACCAGGTAGTTGTCTTCGTTCTGCATGCGGCCGCCCCGCTCGGGGCCGATCCCACGGATGCAGACCACACCGACGCTGTAGCGCTCCTCCATCTCAGCCCCCCTGGCGCTCGAAGACGTAGACCGCCGAGCCCGAGATGAGCCGGTCTCCAGGATCGAGGGTGACGGGCGTGCCGTCTTCGGGCAGCGTCTGGAAGCCACCCTGGGGGCCCCCCATGAAGAACGGCCGGAACCCCCCGTCTGCGCGCCGGTAGTCGCCGAGATAGCCCGCGAGTTGAAGGTTGTTGCCGTCGAACCGGACCCGGCAGCTCACGCCCGCGAGGTCGATGGCGCGGCTCTGACGGAGGGGCACACCGAGGGTGAAGAGCGCGGCGACCATGCGGTCGCTGCGGTCGATGCGGAGGAGCCGCGCGCGCGGGTCGGGCAAGGCGCTGTCGGTCTCGAGGGACAGGCCGATGGCGAAGTCCTCTTCGCCGTCGGGATCGCGCCGCAGCACCTCGATGCGGGCTCGCTCGGGGTCGGTGATCTTGGCCACCTCGCTGCCGCCCTGGAGCAGGCGGACCTCGGTGGGGGCCAGCCGCTCGAGCGACGCCCGCCGCCCCCGCGCGGAGACCTCCGCGTAGTCGATGGGCCCGAAGCGCTGCTCGGGGGTCGACCGGCTCTCGGGGAGCACGATGTCGGCCGCGGTGTGGTTGCCCATCGTCTGCCGGCCCGAGACCATCCACCCGATCAGCGCTTCGGGCCCATCGACTACGCGGAGGTCTCCGCGCGGGGGCGGCGGGCGTCGCTCGAGCGGCTGGCCCCCACCGAGGTCCGCCTGCTCCAG
>JBDQIL010000141.1:0-7947 GCA_040264415.1 Myxococcota bacterium | reverse complement strand
CTTCATCGGCGTCCTCTCAGGGGGCGGCGGGGGGCGAGCGTGTCGCGGCCCAGGGTGGGGATGCGGGTCTCGAGCTTGATGCCGCGGCCCTTCTCCATGCGGGCGCCGACCCCTTGGGCCAGCAGCCCGAGATCGCGTGCGGTTCCGCCGCCCAGGTTGACCACCAGGCCGGGCTCATCGGGGCTCAAGCGCCAGTCTCTGAGGCGCGCGCCGGGGATCTCGGCTGCGATGAGCAGATCGCGGACGGGCCGGCGTCGGCCGGCCACCTCGGGGTCGGCGAAGAGCGCGCCCGCGGCGGGCGGCAGCGGCCCGTCGACGCCGTCGTAGAGCATGAGGCCGGGCCCCACATCGACGCTCAGGAGCACCGCGGTGCGCGGGGCATCGGGCGGGGCGCTGTGCTCCTCCACCGGGTGGTCGGAGACCGAGCGCCCGCGGAACCAGCGCACGCCGCGGCACACGCCCTTCAAGCGCGAGTGCTCGCCGTCGTCGAAGAGCCCGCCGGGGGTGCCCGGCCACCGCGCCAGCTCGTCCCACCACCCCGGGCCGAGGCCGGCCAGGGCGGCCCAGGGGGTCGCCGCGTGCACCCGCAGGCGGTCGGGGGCGAGGCGCTCGATGCCCTCGAAGCCTCGCCCGGGCCGCACGGTGAGGCCGGGGAGCGCGCCGTCGCGCACCACCCAGTCCTGAAACGGCCAGCTCACCCGCCAGCGCACCTTGTGGAGGCGGGCGAGCTTCAGCGCCGAGCGGAGCGCGTCGAGATCGTGGGCCACGGCCCAGAGGTCGGCCGGCCCGCCGACCCGCAGGGGCAGGTGGCGGCTCATGGGCTCGCCGGGCCGCGGGGCCAGGTTGGGCACCGCGCCGAGGTCGTGCAGCAGCGCGTCAGGACGCACGAAGGGCCTCCTCCAGGTCGGCGCACACGCGGTTGACGTCGCCGGCGCCCAGGGTGATCACCACGTCGCCGGGCTCGACCTGCCCGGCGAGCTGGGCGGCGGCCTCGTCGAGGTCGGCCACCACGCTGACGCCGCGGTGTCCGTGGTCGCGGATGGCCTGGGCGATGCGGGCCTGGTCGAGTCCGGGGATGGGCTTCTCACCTGCGGCGTACACCGGGCAGACCATCACGTGTTCGGCCTGGTGGAAGCTGCCGCTGAACTCTTCGAGCAGGTCACGCACGCGGGTGTAGCGGTGGGGCTGGAAGACGGCGTGGATGCGCCGACGCGGCCACGCGGCCCGCGCACCTTGGAGGGTGGCGGCGATCTCGGTGGGATGGTGGCCGTAGTCGTCGATGATGGTGACCGGGTCGCCGTCGCCCAGCGCGACCTCGGCTCGCAGCGAGAAGCGCCGATCGACCCCGGTGAAGCCCTCGAGCGCCGCCTGGATGTCGGCGAAGGAGATGCCCAGCTCGAGGCTGGTCGCCACGGCCGCGAGCGCGTTGGAGACGTTGTGATCGCCGGGCATCTTGAGGTGGATGTCGCCCAGCTGGTCGCGACCCCGCGCCACGGTGAACCGCGCAGAGATGCCGTCGGTCGTGCGCTCGACGGCGTGGATCTCGGCCTGTCGGTTGAGGCCGTAGGTCAAGAAGCGCCGGTTGATGCGGGGGATGAGCCGCTGCACGTTCGGGTTGTCGAGGCACAGCGTCACGAAGCCGTAGAAGGGCACCTTGTTGGCGAACTCGGCGAAGCCCGCCAAGAGCGCCTCCATCGTTCCCCAGTGCTCCATGTGCTCGGGATCGATGTTGGTGACCACCGCCACGGTGGGGTCGAGCTGCAAGAAGCTGCCGTCGCTCTCGTCGGCCTCGGCGACGATGTACTCGCCCGCCCCCAGCCGCGCCGAGCTGCCGATCGCGTCGAGCCGCCCGCCGATGACGATGGTGGGGTCGAGGCCGCCCTGGTGCAGGCAGCGCGCCATCATCGATGTGGTGGTGGTCTTTCCGTGCGAGCCGGCGACCGCGACGCCGTACTTCATGCGCATCAACTCGCCGAGCATCTCGGCCCGAGGGATGACGGGGATCTGCAGGCGGTCGGCGGCGCGGATCTCGATGTTGTGGCTGGGGATCGCGGTGCTCTTGACCACCACGTCGACGCCCACCACATAGGTCGGATCGTGACCCACGTGGATGACCCCGCCCAGCTCGCGCAGGCGGCGCACCGCGGCGCCCTCCTGCAGGTCGGAGCCGGTGACGGCGTAGCCTTGGGTGAGCAGCACCTCGGCGATGCCAGACATGCCGGCACCGCCGATGCCGACGAAGTGGATCCGGTGGACGTTTCCGCGAAACATGGGACCTCTCGGGGGCGCCGTCTCGCAGCCTCCTATGCCGTCGAGCCGGGGTCGGGCAGGTCGTGGAGGCACTCGGTCTGTCTCCACGCATGGCGGGCGGCCCGAGAGGCGGGTAGCCTGGGCCCACGGACGACTGGAGGCCATCGATGTTTGCTGATTTCTCCGCCGGGAAGCTCGCCCGCCGCTGCCTGGCGGCGGCGGCGCTCGCGTTGGCGGGCGGCTGCGGCAGCGATCAAGGCTTCACCGAGGGCGCGGGCAACAACTCCGCCGCCCCCGACATCAAGGTCACGCCCGCACAGCTCGTCTGGGACCTCGTCCCCTTCGGCACCAGCGAGGTCCAGCAACTCGTCATCGAGAACCAGGGCAACGCCCGCCTCGATATCGACGGTATCACCCTCGGCGACGTCGGGGCCTTCGCCATCGTGGGAGACGGATACCCCATCCCCATCGACCCGGGCAGCAGCCTGGTGATCGACGTGGTGTACACGCCGACCACCACCGAAGACAGCAGCCGGGCCTACATCGAGAGCAACGATCCCGACGATCCCGAGGTCGCGGTCGAGCTCATCGCCACCGCCGGCTCGCCGCGGCTCCAGATCACCCCGCCCACCTACGACTTCGAGTCGTTGCCGGTCTTCTGCCGAGACTCGGTCGAGCTCACCCTCGAGAACGTGGGCACCGCCCGCCTCGAGGTGAACGAGCTGACCCAGGTGGGAGAGGGCTTCGCGCTCTCCGATCCGCCCGGGCTGCCCTTCGAGCTGGCGCCGGGCGAGACCGAGTCGGTCTTCGTGACCTTCCAGCCGGTCATCGGCGGCGAGTTCCAGGGCGAGCTGTATGTCGAGAGCAACGACCCCGCGGGGCTCGCGCGGGCCAACCAGGCCGGCTTGGGCTTCGACGACGGCTTCTGCGTCACGGTCGAAGAGGGAGAAGAGGTCGAGGTCTCGCTCGAGTTCCCGGTCGAGTACCGGATCGCCGACATCGCCTTCTTGCTCGACACCACGGGCTCGATGAGCGGCCTCGCCCAGGCCATGGCCGGCGAGTTCGCCGACATCGCCGGCTCGCTCGCCGGCTTCATCCCCGACATCACCTTCGGGGTCGCGACCTACGAAGACTACAACTACAGCTCGATGGGCTCTGGCGTAGACAAGCCCTTCGTGCTCCGGCAGCAGCAGACCGACGACTTCGGGCTGGTGCAGGCCTCGCTCAACAGCGTGCAGATCCATTCGGGTGACGACGAGCCCGAGTCCACCATCGAGGCCCTCTACCAGGCCGCGAGCGGCATCGGCTACGACCAAGACTGCGATGGCAGCTACGACGCCTCCGACGACGTGCTGCCCTTCCGCGCCTCTGCCGCCGACCCCTTCGCGGGCGCGGCCGGCGACGTCTACGATCCGTCGGTGCCCGGCACCGGCGAGCTGGGCGGCTACGGCTTCCGTGACGACGTGCTGCCCATCTTCATCTTCGCCACTGACGCGCGCCTGCGCGACGCCGCCGACAGCGCCTACCGCACCCCGGGCGGCTGCCACCGCGACGCCGCCATGACCGACGCGATCGGCGCCATCTCTGCGCTGAACGGGCGCGTGGTGGGCATCGGCGTGCAGATGAACGACTCGGCGACGCCCATGGGGCAGATGCGGGCCATCGCCGCCGGCACCGGCTCGTTCGGCGACATGGACGGCGACGGCACCACCGAAGAGGCGGTCATTCGCTGGAACGGCACCTCGTCCGAATTCCGCAACGCCGTGGTTCGCGCGGTCGAGGGCCTGGTGGGCGAAGGCATCTTCGACGAGGTGCGCCTCGAGGTGGTGGGCGACGACTTCGGCATGATCCGCGACATCAGCCCCGACGCCTACTACGACGTCGAGTCTGGCGAAGAGGTCGAGTTCGACATCGACCTCCGCGGCGAGGTCGCGAGCGGTCCCTCCGACCAGACCGTCACCATCGAGTTGCTGCTGATCGGCACCCTGCAGTCTGGCGACGAGGTCACCCTCGACCGCATCGAGCTCTACGTGCTGGTGCCCGGCGCCTGAGCGGCGCAGCGGGCCAGCCGGGCGCAGCGGCGCCGCCGACCGCCACCGGGCGGCGCTCAGCCCGCGAGGTGCTGGGTCTTGACGTACACCAGCGCGCCGTCTCGAGAGCGGGGCTGGTGCGTGGTGCCGGGCGGGTAGCGGAGCCAGGTGCCGGCGGGGTGCTGCCCGAAGGCGTCGGAGATCGCCCCGTCCAGCACGAACATCTCGGCGCCGCGGTGGTGGGTCGTGGGCGGCAGGCTCGCGCCGGGGGAGAGCCGCACGAGCCGCACCACCTCGGGCTGGTCGAGCAGCGGGAGCACCGTCACGCCGTCTGCGACGGGGTGGTCTGCGAACGGCTCGCGGCGGGTGTCGATGTGGCGGGGCCGCCGGTCGCGGCCGGTCGCCTGCCGCAGCTTCACGAAGAGCCTGCAGCCCGGCGCCGATCGGGGCGCGTGGCTGAAGCCCTCTGGGTTGAGCAGCCACGTGCCGGCGCCGTGGTCGCCGCGCTGGTCAGTGAAGACCCCGTCCAGCACCAGGATCTCTTCGCCGTCTGGATGCGGGTGAGCGGGGAAGGACGAGCCGGGGTCGTAGCGCACCACCGACGTGACCCGCCCGGCCTCGAGCGGCCCTGTTCGCTCGAGTCGCTTGCGCCAGACCCCGGCCGCGGGGCTCGGTTGCCACGCAATATTTGCGGTATTTACGCGAACGAACTGGGTTCTGTCGCCGTTCAGGTCGTCGGGTCGCCGCACGAGGCCTCCGGTGTGGGCGCGCGCCCACGCAGGGTCACTCTACGACGTAGGCCAGCCCGAAGTCCTCCACCACGCTCGAGGTGCCGATCTCGCGGCGCCCGTTGGCCTCGGAGCTGCCCGAGGCGACCGCCTCGCCGGCCTCGTTGACCGTCCCATCGACGTCTTCATCGACGTAGGCCCACAGGTAGACGACCGTGTTGGCGGGCACCACGAGCGAGTAGGCGATGCTGCTCTGGCCCGTGAGGTCGGCCCAGTCGAACTGGTCGAGGTCGTAGGAGTCGGCCTCGATGGTGGACACCGCGATGCCCGTGCTGGGGCGGTACTGCAGCGCGGTCACGTAGACGGTGCTGCCGGCGGTCAGCGTGTCGAAGCTGCTGCGGTCGTTCATGCTGACCGTGCCGGTGATGGTGGTGTAGGGAACCAGGCTGAGCGGGCTGCTGCCGCCGTCGAGCGGGATCTCGATCTCCATGTCAGTCAGGTTCGAGTAGCCGACCGTGATGGGGTTGGCGTTGACGCCCGGGGTCACCACGGTCGCCCCCCAGGTGTCCATGGCGTCGAAGAGGTTGTTGCCCGACGAGTCGATCACGCCGACGAGCTGTTGCTGACCCAGATCAACGGCCGCCTCGAAGCTGTAGTCGGCGGCCCACGCGCCAGAGGCGTCGGAGGGGGTGAAGATGCCCGAGTGCTCTGGCCCGTTCCCGCTCTCGTCGAGCAGCATCGCGGCGCCGTCGCCGCTGGCGTAGGTGCTGTCGAGGGTGACCGGGCCGCTGATGGTGAGGGTGGAGCCGGTGCCGCCGCCGGTGCCGGAGCCGCCGTCGCTGCCGGAGCCGCCGTCGTCGCCGCCGGCGCAGCGCTGGCCCGCGCCCGTCACGATGACGATGGGCAGGTCGGTGTGGGTGGAGCCATCGGTCACGCGGATGACGTCGGGGTGCACGCCCACGGGCTCGGTGGACGCCAGCACGCGGTTCGCGTCGCGGTCGAGGGTGGCGTACAGCCGCAGGTCGCCCTCGGCGGGCATCTCGACGGTCATGGTCCAGGTGTCGCCGGTGATGGTGGGGGTGCTCACCGTGTCGCTGCCAAAGTACCGGGTCGCGCCGGTCGAGTCGTCGGTCGCGGCCACCCAGATGGCGCCGAAGGGGAAGGCGCCATCGAAGGCGTCGTCGAAGGTCACGGCGCTGCGACCGCCCGCGCCGTCCGAGCAGAACAGCTCCACCGACACCGTGCCCGACAGGGTGGCGGTGATGGTCGGCTCGGTGCCGTCGGACCCGTCTCCGCCGTCGGCTCCGTCTTCGCCATCGGTGCCGTCGTTCGCGTCGGTGCCTCCGGATCCGTCTTCGCCGTCGGCGGTCGCGCCGTCGGCGCCGTCGGTGGCCAGGCCGGTGTCGCCGTCGCCGCCGCCCTCCTTCCCGCCGTCGACACAGGCGACGCTGATCAGGCCGAGGACGCACATCAAGCTGAAGGGGCGGACCATGGTGGCTCCGGATGGGTGGGGAGGTCACCCGTTATCCGCTAGTTCTGTGCCACGTTCAATCAGCGATGCAGGTCTGTCGGGTGGGGTCGTCGGGCTACTTCGCTGGGCTGAGCTGGCTGGAGGGAGCGAGCGCCCCCTTGCGGTTGGGCCAGCCCGCGGTCACGGGGGCGTCATCGGCCTCCGCTGCGATGCTCAGCAGGATGCCGAGCGCCCAGAGGTGGCTGATCATCGCCGACGAGCCGTAGCTGACGAAGGGCAGCACCAGGCCCTTGGTGGGGACCATGCCCATGATCACGGCCAGGTTGAAGAGTGCCTCGAAGCCGATCATCGCCGTGATCGTGGCGGCCAGGTACATGCCAAAGGCGTCGCGGGCCCGCCGGGCCACCCACAGGCCGCGCCACGAGACCATCCCGAAGAGGCCGATCATCGCCAGCATTCCCACCAGGCCCAGCTCCTCGGCGATGACGGAGCCGATGAAGTCGGTCCAGGGCTCGGGAAGGTAGTGCAGCTTGGCCAGCGAGTTGCCCAGGCCCTGGCCCCAGAGGCCCCCGGAGTGCATGGCGATCCAGCTCTGGATGACCTGGAAGCCCGAGCCGTCGGCGACCTTCCATGGGTCGAGGAAGCTGATCAGCCGCTGCATCCGGTAGGGCTCCAGGATGAGCACGGGGATGCCGACAGCGAGCAGCGAGACGGCCCCCACCGCCATGTGCAGCATGCGCATCCCGGCGATGAGCAGCATCACGCAGCACAGCGCAGTGATGATCATGGTCGTGCCCGCGTCGGGCTGGTTGATGATGAGGAGCAGCGCGGGGACCGCGTAGAGCGCCGCCCGGACCGCCACCCGCCAGTCGGTGATCCAGTGCCGCCAGCGGTCGAGCTCGTGGGCGAGCACCACCAGCACGGCGATCTTGGCGAACTCGGAGGGCTGGGTGTTGACCGAGCCGAAGCCGATCCAGCGCGACGCGCCCTTGACCGTGTGGCTGATGCCAGGGACGAAGGTGAGCAGCAGGCCCAGCAGGCAGGCCCCGT
This sequence comes from Myxococcota bacterium, assembly GCA_040264415.1. Taxonomy (GTDB): domain Bacteria; phylum Myxococcota_A; class UBA796; order UBA796; family UBA2385; genus M30B51. The sequence continues at coordinate 418 of JBDQIL010000141.1, read as the reverse complement.
AGAAGACGAAGCGGTAGCGGCGCATCACGCGGGTGGGCGTCACCGCGGTGGCGGCGCACAGCAGCGCCCCCGCGCCGATGGCGATGCCTTGGCGCTTGACGTAGCGCATGGAGTCGCCCGACCACTCCTCCGCGACGACCGCAGAGGCGCTGTAGATCATGACGAGGCCCAGCAGGATCAGGCCGGCGATCAGCGCCAGCAGCCAGGGGTCGATGCGGCGGTTCATGGGGACTCTCCCCGGGCCAGGTCGGCGAAGACCTGCCCGCGATGCTCGAAGTGGTCGAATTCGTCGAAGCTGGCGCAGGCCGGGCACAGCAAGATGGTGTCGCCCGGCGCGGTGAGGGCGCGGGCCCGGGCGACCGCGCCCGACAGGGTGGCGGCGGCGTGAAGCGGCAGGGCCGGGTGGGCCGCTCGAAGG
>JBDQIL010000140.1:0-7977 GCA_040264415.1 Myxococcota bacterium | reverse complement strand
CGACCTGCCCCTCGGTCCCCCGCTCGATCTGCCCACCGACCCTGGCGACCCTCACCTGTGGGTGGGGGTGCTCGGCCTGGGCCTGGCCCTCGCCGGTTCGCGGCTCTATCGCTTGGCCATCGTGGGCCCGGGCATCGCGCTCGGCGCCGTGGCGGGCCTCGAGATCGCGGCCGCCCTCGACTTCAACGCTCAGCTCGTCGCTGCGGGCTGCCTGGGGGTGCTGGGCGGCTTCCTGTTCCACTTCGTCGAGCGGCTGGCCATCGCCCTGTCGGGGGCCTTCCTGGTCGGTGGCGCGGCCAACATCGGCGGCGCGCTCGTGCTCGGACACGCCGCCCCCTGGTATGTGGGCGCGGCCGGCGCCGTGCTGGGCCTGCTGCTCTTCCCGAGCCTGTTCAAGCGCCTGCTGCCCCTGGTGACCGCGGTGATCGGCGGGCTCTGCACGGCGTGGGCGCTGGGCCAGCCCGACGATCTGCGCGTGGTGGCTGTGGTGGCCGTGGCGGGGCTGATCGTCCAGTCTGCGACGGGCAAGGGCGCCGACAAGAGCGGCGACTGAGCCGCCGCCCCGGCCCCCCTCCCTCCAGCTGGTACGGGCGCCCGCTGCGTCGCTGGCGTACACTCGTTTTATGAGCGGTTCGCCCGATACCGACGCCCGCACCCTCGCCCGCCGGGCCGAGGTCCTGGTTGACATGGGGAAGCCCGAGAAGGGCCTCAAGCAGGCCGAGCTCGCCTTGGCCAAGGATCCCCGGAGCGCGAAGGCGTGGTTCGAGTCGGCCCGCGCGCTCACCGCGCTGGGGCGCTACGACCAGGCGCTCGAGAAGATCGCGTCTGGGCTCCGGGCCAAGCCGCGCTCCCCCTGGGGTCACCGGCTTCGCAGCTACGCCTTCAGCAAGCTCGAGCGGCACCCCGAGGCGCTGGCCGAGGCCGAGCGGGCGCTCTCCTTCGACCCCGACGACGTGGCCACCTGGCGCCGCCGGGCGCGATGCCTGCTCGCGGTCGACCGGAAAGAAGAGGCGGTCGCCCAGGCCCGCAAGGCGGTCGAGGCGCGGCCCGACGACCCAGAGGGCCACGGGTTCCTGGCCGAGGCGTGCCTGGCCACCAAGCGGCCCGGCGAGGCCCTCGAGGCGGCCCAAGAGGCCTCGCGGTTGGCGCCAGACCTGCCGTGGACCCTGCACCTGCTCGGCGACGCCCTTGAAGCAGATGGCGCCCACAGCCAGGCCCTGCGCACCTTCCACGACGCCATCAAGGCGCGCCCCAACAGCGCCTACGCCCGCAAGCGGCTGGTGGAGGTGGCCCAGGGCATCAGCCGCCGCACGCTCTACGCGCCCACCGTGATCGGCGTGAGCCTGATCCTGCCGGCCCTGGGCGCCATCGCAGGCATCTTCGCCAAGGAGATGCTCGACGCGCCGCTGCTGTCGGTCATCCTGGCGGTGGGGCTCGGGGCGCCCGCGGTCGCCCTCTATGCCTCCGACGCGGGGCGTCGCGCGGTCGACGGGGCGTCGCCGGGGGCCTGGGACCTCATGACCCGCATCCGCATGAGCGAGCGAAAGGTGCGCGCCAGCCGTTGACCGGTCGGACAGCCGCCGTCGCCCGCCGCCGCCGCCCCCGATCGCCTTGATGGGGCGATGGGTGCGTGCGGCCCCGTATTTCGCGGCGTGGAATCCGGGCCTGTGTAGGTGGCTGACCCTGCGGTAAGGTGGCCTCCTCCCCGGAGCCCATGTGCCTCGCTCGCCCCTCCCCTTCTTCGCCGTCGCCCTGGCCCTCGCGGGCTGTGGTGCCGCCGCCGACTCCGCCTCCGACAGCGGCTCCGACAGCGGCTCCACCACCACTCCGGTCGCCGAAGATGGTGTCCTGCAGGTGTCCTTGGCGATCCTCGACGACGCCGCGGCCAACATGAGGAGCCACCGTCCGGCACGTTCTACGGCGGCATCTACCTCGAGCAGCACGTCACCTCGACGGGCCTGACCGACGACGCGGTGGCCCTCGAGACCTTCGAGGTCGACGTCGACCTTGACCCTGCGGGAAGCCGCACCGACGTGGTCTACGAGACGGGGCCCCTGCCGGTGGGTCTCGTCTACATCATCGGGTTCCTCGACTCCGACGCCAGCTCGCCCGACGACCCCGACGCCGAGCAGGGCGATCCAGTCACCCTCCCCGGCTACGACGACCGCTACGAGGTCGTCGGCGGCCAGGCGTCCCCCGCCGAGATCCTGCTCGACCTGCTCTTCCCCTGAGCCCGGTCGCCGTGCCCTTGTCTTCGCCTTCGACCCTGCCCCCGGACGCCACCATGCCCCGCACGATCCTCGCCCTCGCCGCCCTGCTCGTGGGCTGCGCCGATCCCGCCACCGACGACGCCTCCGCCGACTCCACCGCCGACGTGGTCGACCTGCGCTTCGACCTGCCCTCGGTCGACGGCGACGACCTGATGTGGGTCACCGACGAGCTGGTGATCCCGGCCTACGCCGAGACCCAGCATTGCACGGTCGAGACCTACGACGGCCCCGACATCGGCGCGTCGGCCATCGCGACCTACCAGGCCGACGGCTACGGACACCACATGCTGTTCTGGACCGGCGAGGTCGACCCGCTGGTCTACCCCGACGGCAGCAGCTTCGACTGCCTCGACCCCTCCACCATGTCGGGCTGGCTGCCGCTGTTCATCGTCGAGCCCGACCGCAGCGAGGGCGGCGCGGTCATCGCGACCGCTGACCTCCCCGACGGCATGGCCACGCTCCTTCGCTCGGGTACGCGCCTCATCATCCAGTCGCACTACCTCAACCCCACGGCCGAAGACGTGCTGGTGCAAGACGCCGTCACCTTCGAGGTCACGCCCGAAGCCGAGGTCGAGACCTGGGCCGCGGCCTGGGGCCACGGCATCACCGACATGCCCTTGCCGCCCGGTCAAGAGACCACGTACGCCTTTGAATGCGAGTGGCCCGAAGACGTGCAGGTGTTGAGCGCCTTCGGCCACATGCACGAGCACGGCACGGCGCTGTCGCTCGACCACACCACGGCCGACGGCAGCACGCGCATCTACGACGTGCCCGAGTGGGACGTCGATTACCGCGACACCCCGCCGGTGGGCCGCTGGGATCTCCCGGGCCTCGCCGTGCAGAAGGGCGACGTGTTCACGACCTCGTGCTCCTTCTTCAACAGCAGCGACGCGCCGGTGGACTACCCCTTCGAGATGTGCGCCACCACGGGCATGATGTACCCGAGCCGCACGGCCATGTTCTGCAACCCGCGGCCGGTCGAGTAGCGGCCGATCGAGCCCCGGCCGGTGGCTCCGCGCGCCCGCCTACGGGGTGGGCGGGGTGATGAGCGAGACCCGCACCATGCGGATGGCCTCGGCCAGGCGGCGGCGGCGCCACTCGGCGCGGTCGATGCCCTCGGGCCAGGTGTCGGCGTGCAGGTGCAGGAGCGCCATGGTGGAGAGCAGCATGGTGCCCACCTGAACCACCGTGGCCTCGGGGTCGGCGTCGGCGCGGAAGATGCCGTCGGCCTGTCGCAGCCGGATGAAGTCGCTCGCGACCCGCAGCCAGGGCCGGACGGCACCCACGAGGTCGTCGTCAGAGCCGCCCGCGCGGCCCATCATCAGCTCCATCATGGCCACGCGACCCAGCTCGCTGGTGTCGTCGAGGTGGGCGAGGAGCTCGTCGAGCACCTCGGGCCCCCGCTCGCCGGGGCTGGCCATGGCGTCGAGCAGCCGGGGCAGCAGCTCGTTCCAGGCCTCGAGCAGCCCGTGCAGGACGTCTTTTCGCACGGCCTCTTTCGAGTTGAAGTGGTAGAGCAGCAGCTGCTTGCTGATGCCCACCTCGTCGGCGATCCGCTGCACGGTGGTGCCGTGGTAGCCCCCCGCCGCGAAGAGCCGGGTCGCGGCTTCGCGGATGTCCTTTCGGAGCTGTTCGACGTCGGCTCGTCGCTGCACACGGCCTCCCGTTCGGACCGGGTAGCCGGTCGGAGCGGCCGGCGGTAGCGCGCGCCCGGACACCCTGACCTGGCTCAGCGCCCCAATGCCGCTTCGGCCCTCGAGAAGCAGGCGGGGGCGGGGACCTCGGGGGGACGATCGGCGCCGCGGGCGAGCACCGGGGCGGCGTCGCGCCCGTCATCGAGCACGGCGATGGGCGCATAGTCAGCCATCAAGGCGTCGACCTGAGAGCGCCGCAGCACCGGCCCGCGGTCGGGCCACTCGGGGTCGCGGGCGGCGTGCAAGGTGCCCGCCTCGATGCTCGCCAGCACCGCGCCTTCGGTCCAGCCCAGCTCGCGGGCCACGCGGTCGGGTGTGGGGAGCAGGAACTCCCGCACCAGCAGCTCGGCGTCGGTGTGCACCTGCGGGTCGGCCCAGTCGAAGGGCGCCGGCGTGACGGCGCGGTGGGCCGTGAGCGTGTCGGTCATGCCGCCCAGGGCCGCGATCCAGTCGGCGTAGCTCGCATGGGGTGCGGTGGTGGGGTTGTCGGGGGTGCCGCTCATCAGGTTGCCCTCGTGGCACCACATGCACTTGCCCGGCTGGCCGGCGGGCACGTGGACGGGGTCGGCGGCGGGCATGAGGGCGCCGTCGGGGCCGTACAAGGCGAAGCGCTGCTGGCCTGACGGCATCAGGTCGATCACCTCGACCTCGAGGGGGGCCGCGCTTCCGTCGAGCACCCCGGCGCCGGTCTCCACCTCGAACGAGAGCTGGGACAGGTCGGACCAAGGCCCGGGATCGAAGCGGATCAACCGGTCGGCGTCGACCAGCAGGGACTCGGTGACGCCGTAGGTCGCGGCGGGGCCGGGGCCCCGGGCGGCTCTCCAGTCCTCGAGGTTCAGGCAGGCGCCCGTGATGGCGTAGTACCACCACGGCTCGTGCAGGGTGCGGGCTAGCAGGCGCCCGGCGTCGATGGCTCCGCGGGCGGCCACCTCGTCGCTGTCGCGCAGCGGGCCCAGGGCCAGGGCGGCCGGGTGGTGGGCGGCCTGGGGCAGGCGGGCGGCCTCGAGGTCGAGCCAGCGGGCGGCGCCGTCGCTGGGCAGCCAGGTGTCCGGATCGGGCGGCGGTGCGGCGCCGAGGTGCGTGAGGGCCCACGCGAGCCCAGCCACGGCGCGGTCTTCGGTCAGGCCGCCGTCGGTGGGCACGAAGCGCACGGGCACCCGCAGGCGGTCGGGGTCGTCTGGCGCGGCCGAGTCGGTCTCGGTCGCCGTGTCGGCGGAGTCGTCGGGGGCTGTGGAGTCGGACCCAGCGCCACGGCCCCCGGGCGCGCTCGCCGGGGGGGCGCACGACGCGGCGAGCAGAAACAGCGACCGGAGGAGCGTCACGGCCCCACCATGCCACGGGCGCCGCTGGGCCCGCGCGTCGGCTACGGTGCGCCGCATGTGGCTCCTGCTCCTCTCGACCGCCCTGGCCGGCCCGCGCACCGCGATGGTGGGCCTCTCCCAACCCGATGACGCCGCGGCCGTGCGCGCCTTCGCCCAAGGTGCGGGGGCGACCGTCCGCTGTTGGCGTCCGCTGTGCGTGCTGGAGTTCGCAGGCTCGCCCCCGCTCGACCGCCTGCGCGCGCTGCCCGGCGTGCGCTACGCCGAGCGCGATCGGCCCCTGCGTGCTGGTCCGCGCGATGCCCGGGTCGATCGGGCCGCCACGGCGGCGCCCCCCCCGCCGGCCGACATCGACGGCACCCTGGACTGCCCCGACCTGTGGGAGCTCGAGGCCATCGGCGTGGCCGCGGCGTGGGCGGCGGTGGGCAGCCGGGGCGCCGCTGCGCCGGTGGTGGCCATCCAAGACTCGGGCTTCTTGCTGACCCACCGCGACCTGGGCGCCGTGTCTGGGCAGTTCGACTACGGCGACGTGGACACCGTGCCCGAGGTGTCGTGGTCGGCGGGCGTGCCGGGGCACGGGACCTTCATCGCGGGCCTCATCTCCGCCCGCGACGACAACGGCCTGGCGCGGGTGGGCGTGTTGCCAGAAGGCGGCTTGAACCTTCAGAAGATCGCAGACTCGTCGGGCGCGCTGTACTTCTCCTATGCCGTCGCCGCCATGCTCGATCTGGCCGATGGCGACCTGGGCGTGCGGGTGCTCAACTACAGCATCGCGTCGTCGTCTACGACCGCCAGCTTCGACGACGCCATCGCCGCCCTGGGCGACGCCGGCGTCCTGCTGGTGGCCGCGGCGGGCAACTGCGCGGTGGCCGACTGCAGCGACGCCGACAACGACCGCTGGCCGCTCTACCCAGCCAACAGCCCCGGCGAACACGTGCTGAGCGTGGCGGGCTCCACCCGCACCGACGGCCTCAACCCCTACTCGCACTACGGCGCGTCCACGGTGGACCTGGCCGCGCCGGGGGTCGATCTCTGCTCGCTCGACGTGGGGTCGGACACCGACACCGCGGTGGCCGCGGGCACGAGCTACGCCGCGCCCCTGGTGGCGGCGACGGCGGCCCTGGTGTGGGAGGCCTGGCCGCGGCTCACCCCCGGCGAGGTGGCCCGCATCCTGCGCGCGAGCGCCACGCCGAGCGCCGCTCTGGCGAGCCGCGTGCGCGCCGGAGGCCGCCTGAGCGCCGAGGGCGCGGTGCAGACGGCGCTGGTCACCCTCGATGCGCCGGCGCGCCTGACCGTGGAGGGGCGCGCCGACCTGGTCCTCGACCTGGACAGCCGCGCGGCCGCGGGCGAGGCCGATGTGCTCCTCGTGCACGGCGACGGAGTGGCGGTCTCGGCCGCCCCCGCTGGCTGGACCGCGACCGCCTACGCCGCCGGCGAGGCCGTCCCGCTGCCCGATGCCGGTCGCCACGTGCTCTCGCGGGCCGCCACGGTGCTCTCTGGCCCCCTCGCCGCCGACACCACAGGGTCGGTGGGGGTCGAGCTGGTGGGTCGGGTGGAGGGCGTCCACGGCGCCACCCTGCGGCTGGTGGCCACCTCGGCGGGCGCCGACTGGCTCAACGCCCCCTACGACACGGGCGCCACCGACGAGACCGGCTTTCTGGCGCTCGACCTCGACCTCGAGGTCACCGCCGCAGAGGGCTCCGACGGGGGCTCGGATGGCGGCGACGCTGCCGATGGCTCGGACGGCTCGGACGGCTCGGACGGCACCGACGGGCTCGACGGCTCCGACGACCGAGCGGGCAGCTCGGCCGATGGCGGCGACGACCCGGCCGGCTGCGCCACGGCCGTCCCGGCGCCGGGCGCTCTGGCTCTGCTCCCGCTGGTGTCGCTGCTGGTCGGCGCGCGCCGTCGTCAGCTCGCGTAGGGGTTGCGTACGACCGTGCGGGACGCCGAGACCTTGTCCCAGGTGCCGCGCCGCTGGGGGTCGAAGTAGACCGAGAAGGCCAAGAGCCCGCAGATGCTCAGGCCGATCCACTTGGCCGCGTTGCGCTTGAGCGCCTCGCCCGAGTCCATGAAGGTGCCGTCGTCTTTGATGACCACCATGCCGAGCAACTTCTTGCCGGGCGTCGCGTGCCAGGCCGAGCCCTCCATGGCGCCGTAGGCGAAGGTGGCGATGCCCGCGATGACCAGGCCAAAGACCTGGTCGGGGATGGCGTCGATGGCCGCCTCGCCCGCCACGGCGCCCACCAGCACCATGATCACCACGGCCACCACGATCATCAGGATCTGGTCGATGAAGTAGGCCAGCCAGCGCTTGCCCAGCCCGGGCGTGGCCCAGTCTTCGAGGTCGCCGGCCGTCTCGGTGGGCAGCAAGACGTCGGCCTGGGGGGCCTGGTAGGGGTTGCCGGTGAGGTTGCCCTGGATGGGGTCGTCGGATGAGGGGCCCATGGTCAGCTCCGGCGGGGTCCGCGGCCGCGGCTGCTCGAAGAAGGAGCCACGCCGAAGGCCTGGCCGTGACGGGCGCGGCTGCGGCGCCGCATGCGGGCGCGGGCGCGCTTCATCCAGGCGTCGCGGGCGCCCTGCCAGGCTGCGTCGAGATCGGCGGCGGCGTGCGGGGCGGGGGTGGCCACCAGCAGCAGACGCGCGGCGGCGCGCAGCGTGTCGGTGAAGCCGGGGAAGGTGTCCGGGTCGGGG
>JBDQIL010000139.1:0-7999 GCA_040264415.1 Myxococcota bacterium | reverse complement strand
CCTCTCACGTCCCCCAGGAAGATCGAGGCGGAGGCCTCCGCGCGCAGCTCGGCGGGCGCCGGCTCCGGGCGCCAGCGCGGCTGCCACCACGCCTCGGCGAGCAGCGCCGTCAGCGCGTGCCGCCCGCTGCTCAGACGTCCGCTCAGCCCGACCGGCACCCCGACGCTCCACCCCGGGACGGTGCCCAGCGCGTCGCTCCGGTCGACCGCCGCATGCAGCGCACCCCCGGCCATCGCGATGAGGTGGTGCTGGTGGTCGCGCCCCTGAACCAGCTCGAGCGCGGCGCCCGCCTCGGCCACGTCGACGTCCAGCGCCAGCCGCTCCCCGTAGACGCTCTTGAAGTCGCCCAGGCGGGTGTACCAGCCGGGGTTCCCGACGAACCTGCGGCCATAGAGGCGCCTCGCCGAGAGGAGGCGCTGGCGCGTGCGCACCGCGGCGGCCTCCAGGTCGACCTGCAGCTCGACCTCCACCAGGGACAGCTCGAGGCCCCGGGCCATCCCGAAGGCCCGGGCCTCGCCGATGCGGCTCCGGTAGAGGTGTCCGGCGCCCGACAGCCAGAGGCTGGACTCCGAGCCCGAGGCCCGCCAGACCGGCGACACCCCCATCCCACGGAGCGGGGTGTGGGGCGTGCCGTCGTGCGAGCGGCGCTCAATCTCTGCGAACAGCTCGGCGCGGCTGTCCGCCAGGTGCGCCAGCACGACGCCGTGCCGCTGTGCCTCGGCGCGCACCCGGGCCTTGGCGGCCCAGAGCGCGTCCATCTCCGGGGCCGCCTCGGGGTCGAGGAGCGTCCCGGCGCCCTGGCCGGCGAGCAGCTCCCGCACGTTCGACCAGGCGAGGATGCGGTCGAGGTCCGCGAAGATCGCACCATCCTGAGGGCCGAGATCGTCCACGAGACCGCTGAGCGTCCGGTACGCGTCGATGCGCGACGACGCCGGGCCGTCGAGCCCCCGGAGCGCGCGGGCGACGGCGCGCGACCGACGGGGCAGCGCCCCAGCCACCCGCTGCGCGGCGCGCGCCTGCAGTCGACCCGCCGCGTCGTCCCGCGTGCTCAGGCTGACCTCGTTCAGGCTCTCTGGGGCCTGCTCCTCGAGCAGCCCGGTCTTGGTGAGCACCGCGAACAGCGCGTCGGGGGCGTAGGGGTCGGGCAGCCGCACGCGCTGACCCGTCGCCGTCTCGATGAGGTCGCGCGGCAGCTCGGTGCAGTTTCGAGAGGCCAGCGAGTACGGCCGCCGCCACCCGAACCGCAGCTCGTCGAGGCGGGCGAGGACCGCGCGCTCCTGCGCGTCGTCGAGGACCATCCGAAAGCGCGTGAGGTCGCGGTCTTCGAGGGTCGAGTAGTGCAGCGACGTGCGCACATAGGGCTCGTGCAGCACCACCGATGGGAAGCCCCCCGTCAGCCCGCGGAAGACGTACTCGAGGGTCCCCTCCTCCGAGCCGGAGTGGTCGGCGACCAGCCCGAAGGTCCAGCGGCGCGGGGCCTCGTCCCCCTCACCAGCGAGCTTCACCGTCACGAGGCTGTGGCCGGCGATGGACGAGGACGAGTGGACCGACGCCTGCACGAAGACCACCTCGATGGCCTCCACCCGCTCGGGGTCGAGCCCCCGCGCCGCGAGGTCGGCGCACGCCTCACCGGCCTCTGCGCCCCCTGGGTCCACGCGCTCGGCGACCCAGGCCCACTTGGTCGGGAGCAGGCAGCGCGGGTGCAGGGTCGGGTCTCCCGGCAGCGTCCCGTCGGTCAGCACGCGCTCGGCGACCGTGGCGAAGTCCTCCAACGGGCTGACCATCCCGTGCCGACTCGCGAAGCTCAGCCGGCTGGTCTCCTGGGCGCGAGGGCGCCCCAGCGCGTGGCCCCACTCCGACTGCTCGGTCCAGGCCGCGTCCGCAGACCATCCTGCGTCTCCATCGAGGCGGTGGGTGAGCGCGTGGGTCAGCTGGCGGGCCAGCAGCTGGCGCCTCAGCCCGGGGTCGGGGGGCCGGCCGTGCGCCTCGGACCATCCGGCGAGTCGCTCGTCGAGCCCCCCCACCCCAACCTCGATGACGCGCCCGCCGCGGCGGGGTCGGGCCACCAGGTGGGGCGTGCCCAGGTCTGCCGGCAGCGACGGCGCGGGGCGCCGCCGAAGCGTGATGGGCCGGCGGGGCTGCCGGTAGGCCGAGGGCAGCGACGCCGCGATCGCCTGCAGCTGCGCGCGCTCGCGGTCGGTCCAGGCGGTCGGCGCTTCGAGCTGCCAGCGGGTGCCCGGTACGACCACCCCGTCAGAGGCGAGGCTCACCGCGCTCATCACAGAGAGCACGAGCAGCCCGATCACTGGGCGCGCACCTCGGGCACGAGATGGGCCGGGAGCCAGGGGCCCGTCTGGCGAACCAGCTCGGCCACCCGCGCCTCCACTTCGCCCCGGTGGTGCCGCTCCACCGCCTGCGCAAACTGGGCGACGTGCTCGCCGGCGAGGCGCTCCACCCGCAGCCGGCGGCGCTCCTCGGAGCCGGGGGGCAGCCCCTCGAACGCGACCGTCACGGCCGCTCGGACCGCCTCGGGGGGGACCCCGAGCCAGCGCGCGGTCCACAGCTGGGTCGGCCCCGGGGCCTCGCCAGCCTCGAGCTCGGCCAACAGCGCCCAGACATAGTCGCCCAGTACCGTCTCATCGACCCGCACGTGCGGGGTCAGGCGAACCATGAAGGCGGTCAGCAGCGCCATGGCCTGCTCTTGGTCGCCCGGCGGGCCCCGCTCCGCGAGCGCCTCGCGCCACAGCAGTCGGACCAGGGCTGGGCGCACCCCGGACGCCTGCGCGAGGGCGGCCAGCGCGGGGCCCTCGCCGCGCGTGACCTCATCGGTGAGCTGGTCGATGGCGCCCGGGCTGCCGGCCAACAACGCCACCTGCAGCCCGAGGTCGCCCCGCTGGGTGAGCAGCCCGCTCCAGAGCAGGTCTTCCGTCAGCGAGCTCGCTGGCTCCTCGAAGACCGCTGGTTCGGGCGCCGCTGGGGCGACGCCAGCGGAGGTCTTCGCCAGCGGCGGCGGCGCGTCCTGCACGGCGTCTGGCGGCCCGGCCTCGTTCTTTCGGCGGAGGAGCAACACGACGACCGCGACGACGACCCCTGCGGAGGCGGCCACCGACAGCGCGGTCGTCGCGACCCCCGCCGAAGAGGCGCGCGCCGACCGGCTGGACCCGCCGCCCAGGGAGAACCCCAGCAGGGCGAGCATGGCGAGGGGACGAGGGCGGCGCTCAGGCATCGCAGCCCCGACGGCGACTACTCGCTGACAAGGGGCACCTCGTCGACCAGGTGCGGCGGGATCCACGGCCCGAAGTTGCGCAGGAGCGTTCGGACGCGCGCCTCGACCGCGTCGGCGTGCGCCGACTCCACATGGACCGTCAGCAGGAGCAGGTAGCGGTTCGGGTCGGCGCGGATGCGATCCCGACGGGCGCCGTCCGCGAGGCCCTCGAGCTGGGTGAGGGCCACCGCCGAGGCCTCCAGGACGGCCTCTACGGGGACACCCAGCCACCGCGCCACCCAGCTGTGAGTGGGCACCGCGTCGGTGTCGGCGTGGTCGAAGCGCTCCACGGCGAGGCGCCACACCAGGTCGGACGCGAGCTCCGGCGACACCGCGATGTCGCCCGCGATGCGGGCCACGAAGTCTGCGACCACCCGCGTCGCGCCAGCGGCGTCGGTCACGCCGCCGTGGGCGTCGCGAGCGGCCTCCCACGCCGCCTGCAGGACCTCGACGGACAGGCCCGTGGTGCGCACCAGCTCGTCCACGGCGGGCCCGCCGCCTCGGGCCAGCTCGTCGCTGAGCTGGTCGAACGACGCGGGCCCCTGCGCCAGCAGCGCCACCTGCATCCCCAGCTCCCCCCGCGTGGCCAAGAGGCCGCTGTCGAGCAGAGACCGGGCGAGGGTTCCGGGCGTTCCCGCCGAGCCCCCCTCCGCCGGGCCGAGCCCGACCACCGGCTCCCCCGCGACCGGCGGGCGCTCCGCCGGCTCCTCCGCCGAGCGCTTCATCAAGTAGACGAGGAGCACGACGACCCCCACCAGGGCCACAGCGGCCGTGACCAGCGACATCGAGAGCAGCCCATCGGTCCCGTCGGCCGTGCCGTCGCTGGTGCCGTCCCCGGTGCCGTCGCTGGTGCTGCCCGCGCTGCTGGGGCTGCCCGTGCTGCCGGTCCCCGCGCTCTGGGCGCGGGCGGACCGGGGGCGCAGCGTGGACAGCGAGAAGCCCACCAGCGCCACGAGCGCTGCTACCCTGGAGGGCTGTCGGGGAGAGCTGGGCGTGGCCATGGCGGAGCAGAGGGAGGGGGGAGAACGGGGGCCACCCTACCGATCGCGGCGACCGGGGTCCAGACCGGGCACGCGCCGGCTCGCCTACCGACGGTGCTGCAGGCCGAGCACGAGGTACGGGGTGAACGACGCCGTCTCGAAGTACCCGCTCCCCACCGACCCCGCGTGGACGCCCCCCTCGACGTTGAGGCCGACGTGCTCTCCGAGGGGGAACGAGACCTGCGCCGGCAGGTGGAGCGTGCCGAACACCGACAGGTCGATCGCAGGCTGGGTGGAGAAGACGACGCCGCTGTCCCAGCGCACCGCAATCGGCAGACCGACCCGCCCGTAGATCAGGCCCCCTTCGAGCAGCCAGCCGACCGTCACCCGCTCGGTCGGATCCCCGAAGACCCCACGATAGCCGACGCCGCCATGCCCGAAGGGCCACTGATCGAGCGCGAAGACCCCGCCCAAGCGGAAGATCCAGGCGCCACCGGAGCGCCCGGGGGACACCATCCACACGTCACCGCCAGCGAGGCAACACCCCTCTGGCGCGGCCACGACCGCCGCCATCCCCGCGACCCTCGTCTCGTCGCCGGCCCCGAAGGCCATCGGCGGAGGCCCCATCGAGACGGGCGCACACCCCGCCGCGGCGAGGCAGAACCCCACCACGAGTGTCCGGGCGGGGGGCTGGGAGCGTGACGGACTGTGGCGGAACATCTCGCCTGAAGGGTGCCACACGACGGGCGCATCCAGCCTGACGGGGGTCAGCTGACGGGCATCGGCGGGTCGAGCGCGCGCAGCACCGGCACGCCCGGCAGCGCCGCCGCCGGGTCAAGCCCCACCTGCCACAGCAGCCCGGCCGCCAACGCGGGGGTGCTCACGGGCTCGCCTGCGGCGTCGGCCGCGCCCGTGGTGGGATCCCAGCCCGCAGCGGCGCCGGTGGCGTCGGTGTGGCCGAGCACGCGGCCGCCGGGCATGCCCCCCCCCGCCAGGAGCACCGAGTGGGTGCGCCCGTGGTCTCGACCACCCCGGTAGTTCCGGCGGACCGAGCGCCCCACATCCCCCACGACCACCACCGTCACCTCGTCGAGCTGGCGCGGGGCCACCCGCCCCGGTGTGCGGGCCATGTGGTCGAGCAGCTCGTCGAGCACGGTGAAGAGCGCCTCCACGTCTGCGTCTGCAGCGTCGACGTGGTCGTGGTTGTCCCACCCACCCGGGACCTCGACGCGGGCGGCGGCCACCGCGCCGGAGCCGAGCTCCGCCGCGGCAAGCATGACCCGCAGGCGCAGGACCTCGAGGTCGGCCCGCCGGGGGTCGTGTCGGTCAGGCGAGGGCTCGCCGCCGCCCGTCGGCCAGGGCGACGAGCTGTACACCCGGAAGCGCCCGCCGAGCTGGTCGGCGACCCGCTCCAGCACCTCCGGGGCGCCCGGGTCGGGCGTGCCGGCGAAGATGGCCTGCGCGCTGCCGGCGTGGTCGAGCCGGTGCGACCACAGGCCGCGCACGAGGGTGGTCTCCGACGACCAGCGGTGGAAGAACCGCTCCATGGCTGGGCGGTTGGGGCCCCCCGACCACGACAGCCCCCCGCGCGTGCGACGCCGGGTGCCCGGGTCCGGGTCGCTGCCCGGCGCGGGCGTGTGCCCGTCGGCCGCGAACTTGGGGTCGAGCAAGGTGGGCACGAAGCCGCCGCCGACGGACAGCAGGAGCAGCCGCCGCTCCGTGGGCGCGGCCGCGTGTGCCCCGCGCGGGGCCAAGCCCACGCCGGTCGCGACGGAGGTGGCGGCGATGGCCTGGAGGACACCACGGCGGGTCAGGGACATCGGACGTCTCCGTTGGGGGTCACTGGAGCACCTTCACGGTCCACGTGTGGTCTTCGGTCAGCGCGGACTGGGTCGTGACGATCGGCGATGCCACATCCTGGCCCATGAACTCCCCGGAGGGCATCACGTTCTGGAAGGCGTACCGGCCGTCTGACAGGGCGACGAAGCGCACGGGCCAGGCGTCGGTGTGGGTGTCGACGAGCGTCCAGACCCCGCCGCTCGCCCCCAGCCACTTCCCGGTGGCCCGCTCTCGGAGCATGACCACATCCGACGGCGTGTCGGCCTTGATGTGGGTGCGGTCCGGGTACCAGAACGTGGGCGTGGGGTCGTAGTAGGGGTGGAACTTGTCGTCGCTGAGGTCTTCGTAGGCGCGCGTGGAGAGGTACCCGCCAGCCCCAGCGTTGTAGAGCGCGAGCTGGCCCGGGAGGGTCGGGTTGGCGGGGTCGGCCTGGACGGCGACCAGGAGCGGGGCGGGCCGGGCCACCCAGGCGTGGTCTTCGCCGAGCGGCGGCGGGAAGGCGAGCTCCGTCCCCTTGACCGGGTCGGCGGTGCTGTCGGTGGCCCGCATCCACACGTTTCGGGCGTCCTCGAAGGCGATGTGTCCGTTGGGCTGCATCACCACCCGCAGGTCCACGGCCTGGGTGGCCGACGTCGAGAGGCTGGGGCGGCCGTGATCCAGGTCGCTGGCCCCGCCCACCCGGAGCCAGGTGTCCGAGTCGGCGTGCTTGATGCGCACCACCGCGTGGGCCTGGTCTTGTCGGATCCAGGTGGCGGCGGCTGACCGGTCGGGGGTGGTGGTCAGGCGCCAGGCCCCCGGCCCGCCCGTGAGGGCGAGGTACCGGCTGGCCCCTGGGGCATACAGCGTGAAGCTCACGGGGAGCCGCTGGGCGCCGAGCGACAGCTTCGAGAGCGCCCGGTCGCGGAACACGATGTCTCGAACCACCAGGTCCGAGTCTGACAAGCGCCCGGCGTGCAGCTCGAAGCCGGAGAGGGTCCACTGCCCCGCCTTGGCGGCGATGCTCAGCCGGCCTCCGGTCTGCGTGGTGGTGGCGAGCGCGGTCGCCATGCTGGCGGGCAGCGCGATGACCGAGTCCGCGTTGGTCGCCCCGACCCGGATGCCCATGAGCTCCTTCTCGACGTCCACCCACAGCGAGATGAGCTGCACCGTGTGGTCGAGCGGCGTGGTCGGCAGCAGGCCGCCGGGCAGCTCGTCATGGAACAGGCCGAACGCGTAGACACGATCCCCGCTCTCTTCTCGGGTGGTCAGGTCGAGCGTGACGTTGAATGCCCCCCCCGCGCCCGGGGGGGCGCGCCGCCGGGGCTTGGAGCCCCCCTGCCGCGCCACGGTGGCCCCCGGCTCGAGCCGGGCCCAGGCGAGCAGCGTGAAGCCCCCGCGGAGCAGCTCGACGTCGGGGATGGGCCGCGTATAGGCTCCACTCACCAGCCCGCCGGCGTCAGCCACCCACGGGTCCATGCCCTCGCGCTCCAGCGCCCGGGTGCGCTGCCGGACGTCCCGGAACCACCCGACCGGCAGCATGGACGCGAAGCCCGGCCCCATGAGGTCGACGGCCGCGCGGACACCGGCGCTGGTGCTCCAGGTCTGCAGCTCTGGCCACTCGTAGAGGTCGAAGTCGGACAGGGCGAGGTTGAGCTCGGTCTCGGAGCCGCCGTCGGCCTGGGTGGTGCCGAGGGTGTGTTGCCAATCGTCCGTGACGAACACCAGCTTGCCAGCTGAGCCATCCCCTCATTCGCCCACAACGCCGACGAGCATGCTGAAGACGGGGTGATTGTGGGCTCGTGCGTCGAACGCCTTCATGAGCTTCCTGAGGCGCACGGTCGGCATGTTGGGGATGAGCTGGTACCAACGGAGCCCCTGTCGGAAGAGCGACAGCGTCCGCTTCTTCGAGGTGTTGGTCTTGAGGACCCTGTCGAGG
>JBDQIL010000138.1:0-8019 GCA_040264415.1 Myxococcota bacterium | reverse complement strand
CCGTGGACCTCACCCAGCTCCTCCCCAACCTCGTGCCCTTCATCGGCACGGTGGGCCTGCGCCTCGACACGATCACCCCTGGGCACGCCGTGGCCACGCTGCCCAGCCGCCCCGAGGTGCACAACCACATGGGCACCTGCCACGCCGGGGCGGTCTACACGCTCGGCGAGTCGGCCTCGGGCGGGGTGGTGCTGTCGGTTTTCGCCGACCTGCTGCCCAACGCCTTCATCGCCCTCAAGCAGGCCACCGTCACCCACACCCGGGCCGCGCCCGGCGACGTGGTGGCCACCGCGACCCTCCAGGGCGATCCGGCCCAGACCCGCGCCACCTACGACCAGACCGGCAAGGTCGACTTCGACGTGGAGGTGGCCTTCGCCGTGGGCGAGACCGACGTGGCCCGCATGGTCTACACCTGGGCGGTCCGGGCGCCGCGCTGACGCCGCGCCGCCTGAGCGGGCCGAGCGACCGCTACAGCCCCGCGCCCAGCACCAGGTAGGCGGCGCCCGCCAGCGAGGCCGCGGTGTCTTCGTAGGGCGCGCCCACCAGCAGGTCCGCGTAGCCGTCGCCGTTGGCGTCGAAGCCGCCCGCGAGGGTGTGGCCGGCCTGGTGGCCGTTGTAGCTGCCCGCGGCGCTCACGCCCCCGCCCTCGCCTTCGAAGATCGCGTCGGCAGCGGAGGCGGCGATCGAGCCCGTGAGCGGCCCGTAGAACAGAAAGGCCGCGCCGGTGTTGGTCATGCCCGCGTCGTACAGCGGCGCGCCCACCACCAGATCATCTCCGCCGTCGCCGTCGACGTCGCCCGCGCCCGCGACCCCCGCGCCCAGGTAGTCGTAGGCCGCCGCCCCTTCGACGCGCGCGTGGGCGTCGCCGGTGCTCAAGGTGCCGCTGATGGGACCAGCATACACATAGGCCCGGCCCGCTCGAGCGCCTCCCCCCGTGGACGCACACAGCGAGCAGCCGATGACGAGGTCTTCGACGCCGTCGCCGTCGAGATCGCCCGCGCTCGACACGTCATCGCCGAAGTCGCCCGACGCGTCTCCCCACACCACGCTGTCCCAGTCCGACAGCGAGCCGCTGGCGGTCACCGGGCCGAAGTACAGCGCCACCAGCCCGCCGCCCAGGCCGGGCACGCCCATCGCGACGTCGCCCACGCCGTCGCTGTTGACGTCGCCCACGCCCAACCCCGTGCCGGCCCGGGCGCTGTTGCTGCTGCCGTACAGCTCGACCGCGCTCGACCGCAGGCTGCCGGTGGAGGTGACCGGCCCAGCCACCACGTAGACCGCGCCGCCGCTGGACACCGGGCCGTCGAGGGGCGCGCCCACGAGGAGATCGGCGATCCCGTCGCCGGTCACATCGTGCAGGGCCACCCGCTCGCCGGCGTCTCCGCTGCTGCTGCCGGTCCAGCGGGCGTCGGCCGACGCGGTGGTCATCGTGCCGGTGACCGGCCCGAGCAGGACCCACGCCACCCCGCCCTCTTCGCCGCCGATGGCCAGGTCGCCGTAGCCGTCGCCGTTGGCGTCGGCGCCGCCCGCCACGGCCGAGCCCAGCCCGTCGAACGCGGCGCCCCCGTAGATCCGGGCGTGGGCCAGCCCCGCGTCCACCGTGCCGCTCACGCTGCCCTGCACCACATAGGCGCCGCCCGAGCGGCTGCCGTTGGCCGTCAGGTTGGGCGCCCCCATCAGCAGGTCGTCGACGCCATCGCCGGTGACGTCACCCGCACCCACCGCCCAACCCAGCTTGCCGTTGGCGGCCTCGCCGACCACCTTGGCCTCGGCCACCGCGAGGGAGGCGCTCCCGCTGGGCGTGCAGCCGGTGGCGGTGCCGTCGCAGTCGTCGTCGACGCCGTTGCCGCAGACCTCTGGCGCGCTCGGGCTGACCGTGGCGGTGGTGTCGTCGCAGTCGTCGGTCGAGGTCACCGCCCCCGACGGCTGGGCGCAGGCCAAGGTGGCGCCGCTTGCGTCGCCGTGGCCGTCCCCGTCGGCGTCGGTGTACCAGGTCGAGGCGGTCGCGGTGTCGAGCCCAGGGTCGGCGTCATCCACCAGCCCGTCGCAGTCCTCATCGACCGCGCCGTCGCAGACCTCGGTGGCGCCGGGGTGCACGTCGGCGTCGCCGTCGTCGCAGTCTCCCCCCACCGCGACGGTGCCGGACGGCTGCACACACGCCGAGACCCCCGTCGCGTCGTCGCCCCAGCCGTCGCCGTCGCTGTCGGTGGGCCACAGCGTGGGGTCGGCGACGTCGGGATCGGCGTCGTCTACCAGCCCGTCGCAGTCCTCGTCGATCAGGCCGTCGCAGACCTCGGCCGCGGATGGAGAGACGTCTGCCGCGCGGTCATCACAGTCGTCGTCCGAGGTGGAGGTGCCCGCCGGCTGCTCGCAGGCCGCGACCGGCGCGGCGGCGTCTCCGTGGCCGTCGCCGTCGCTGTCGGTCCAGAACGGGGTCGCCGAGGCCAGGTCGAGCGAGGGGTCGAGGTCGTCGGTCTTGCCGTCGCAGTCGTCGTCGATGCCGTTGCACACCTCGGCGGCGCCCGGCGCGACCGCGGGGTCCGCGTCGTCGCAGTCGCCGGCGGCGGCGGTGTGGCCCGACGGCGCCTCGCACGCGACCACCGCGTCG
The DNA here is from genome assembly GCA_040264415.1 of Myxococcota bacterium. GTDB lineage: Bacteria > Myxococcota_A > UBA796 > UBA796 > UBA2385 > M30B51. Next base: position 5,411 of record JBDQIL010000138.1, on the reverse strand, counting down.
GTGGCCCGCCCCGCGCCGTCGCCGTCGCCGTCGGGGTACCAGGTGGGTCGGTCGAGCGCGCCGTCACCATCGACCTCGCCGTCGCAGTCGTCGTCGACGCCGTTGCACACCTCGACTCCGGCGGGGCTCACCTGGGGGTCGGCGTCGTCACAGTCGTCGGCCCGGTCGGCGAAGCCCTGCGGCCGCGCGCAGGCCTCGGCCGGCGCTTCGGGATCGCCAAAGCCATCGCCGTCGTCGTCTCGGTACCAGACCAGCGCGTCTTCGGCCTCCTCGTCCACCGCGCCGTCACAGTCGTCGTCCACGCCGTTGCACAGCTCCGGCTGGCCGGGGCCCACCTCGGGCGACGTGTCGTCGCAGTCATCGGCCGCCACGACGCCGTCGCCGTCTTCGTCGGCGGCGAGCCACGGGTCGACGTCATCGCCGCGGCCATCGACCTTCTCGGAGCAGGCGGCGGACAGCGTGGCGAGCAGGAGCAGCGACGAGGGCAGGGTCGGGCGGGACACGGGCGCTCCGGGGGAGAGGTCCAACGCCGGGTATCATCCGGACGCCAGGACCACCGCTCGAACGGGGTCGCCGCGGGCGGGCGAGCGCGACCGCGCAGCAGGGGGCCGGAGCGCCGGGTCGCGCTCCACCGGTCGCGCTCCACGATCGCGCCGCGGGACCGGCGCGGGCCGAGATGACCCGCGCTGAACGATCTCTCGGCCTCCAGTCGCGGAGACTGAGCATTGAAAGCCACATCGACGGCGCCTCCGCAGCGGCGCCTCGCCCCCACCGAGCGGCGGCCCTCTGTCAATGGCGGGCGCCTTCGGGTATCTAAAGTGGTGCTAGAACGCATCCCCCGGGCGCTCGCCGCCGTCATCGCGCACCTGCCCCACGCGGCCATCGCCCTGGACCGCGACCTCAAGGTGTTCGCCTTCAACGCGGTCTCGCGCACCTTGCTCGGGCTGCCGTCCGATACCGTCGGCCAGAGCCTCTCCGCGGTCACAGCCACGCTCCCGACCCAGTGGCGAACCCTGGTGCAGGCCAGCCTGCTCGGCCAGCATCGAACCGGACAGCAGAGACTGGATCGACCAGACGGCCGGCCGATCTGGCTGCAGTACTCAGCCTCCCCGTGGTTTCACGACAGCGGCGCGGTGGGCGGCGCGCTGATGCTGTTCGAGGACGTCACTGAGAAGGTCCTCGCCGAGCAGCGAATGCGCGAGCGAGAGCGCTGGTTCCAGGCCTTCTTCAACCGCTCTCCAGTCGGCCTGAACCTGTGCCGCGTCGACGGGCGTTGGGTCCGCTCGAACCCGGCATTCCTCGACATCATTGGCTACTCGGCCGAAGAAGCCGATGGGGGGCTGACGTACTGGGAGCTCACGCCGCGCAGCTATGACGAGTCGGAGGCCGCGCAGCTCGACCAGCTGAAGGAGACTGGCAGCTACGGACCGTATGAGAAGGAGTTCATACGCAAGGACGGTACCCTGGTGCCGGTGCGCCTCAACGGCTTCTTCATCGACCTCGACGGCGAGCGCTACATCTGGTCGCTGATCGAAGACATCCGCACCGAGCGCGACCTCGCGACACGGCTGGAGAACGAGCGGTTGGCCGCGATCCAGACCTCGAGGCTGGCGACCATTGGCGGGATGGCGGCCGCCTTGGCCCACGAGGTCAACAACCCGCTGGCCATCGTCGAAGGCTACGCCTTCACGCTCCCGTCGGCCATCGAAGCGGGCGACGCCCAGGTCGTCGACGAAGCGATCGTCGCGATCCGCGACGGCGTGCAGCGCGCCGGACACATCGTGTTGGGCTTGCGGCAGCTCGCCCGCACCGACGACGCCGAATCCGCCGACCCCCTCGACCCTCGCGCGCGGGTCGCGGAGTCGCTGGATCTCGTTCGGGGGCGGCTACGCAACCACGGGATCGAGCTGCGCACCGACCTCGGCGACACCGCGCCGGTGCGCATCCATGCCGTCGTGCTGGCCCAGGTGGTCGTCAATCTGGTGAACAACGCCTTCGACGCGGTGCAGCACCAAGCCAAACGCTGGATCTCCGTGCGCACCTGGGATGAGGACGGGCAGGCCTGCGTCTCGGTCGAAGACAGCGGCTCCGCCTTGGACGACGCACAGCGGACGCGGCTGTTCGAGCCCTTCTACACGACCAAGCCCTCGGGACAGGGCACGGGGCTCGGGCTGTCGATCAGCAGAGGCATCGTCGAGGCTGTAGGCGGGACGCTGGTGCTCGCCGAGACGGCGGCGTCCACTCACTTCGTCTTGACGTTGCCGCACGTGGGCAACGGATGAGCTGCGTCGTATACGTCGACGATGAGCCAGCGTTGTGCAGGGTCTTCCGGCTGATCCTGAGGCGAACGGGCGCGACCGTGCACGCCTTCACCAACCCCGTCGAGGCGCTGGCCTTCATCGAGCAGACAGCGGTAGACGTCATCATCAGCGACTACCGAATGCCGGAGATGACCGGCCTCGAGCTGCTGGGCTGCATCGACCGCGACGTGCCGTTCTTCATGGTGTCAGGGGAGCTGTCGATCGAGGCGCTGGTCACCGACGAACCCCGGGTGACCGCCGTGTTGGTCAAGCCCTTCCGTCCAGAAGAGCTGCTCGACCTGCTGCAGCCGTGGATCGGCTGAACTAGGCTCGCATGGGCGTGTGTCGGTCGGTCTGGCGATGCGCGTCCACGAAGGCGACGAAGGCGGCGTAGACGGCGCCCCGATCCTCGATGCCCACCTGGCTGAGCTGGCCGCGCAGCCCCATGTGTTGGCTGTCTGCCATGAACGCGAGGTTCGCCCAGTCCATCGACCAGCCGGCGAAGTACCGCTGGTCCACCAGCCCCCTCGAGACCAGGCTGTACTCGTCATGGCGCGGGTCTGCGGCGATGTTGGCGAGCAGCTGCTCGAGGGCCGGCTCGGGACCCTCCAAGACCTGGGCGAAGTAGCCGGCGTCATAGACGAGCAGCCCGGTGATGCCGTGCGCCTGATTGCGGAGCCGCGCGCCCGCGAGCAGGTCTTGCAGCTCGCCGTTGGTCATGCGGTGGCGGGCACGAGAGATGTAGAGGATTCGCGCGAGGGACTCGTTCATCGCCACTCCAGCCAGACCGGGCCCGGCACTGTAGCCGACGCGGCGGGGGCGCCGGGGCGACTGGTTGAAGCCCGTTGATGGAGCGAGCCGCCGGGGAACGGACGCCCGAAGGCCCAATTCCGCCTCCAGACTGACGCCGCGCAGATCGCCCCTCCGCAGGGGCAGTAATGTGGCCCGTGCGTAGACCCGGAGGCGCACCATGCTCGCGAACCCCACCGACCGCATGCTGTTCGACCACGAGGGGCACCGCAACGTGCTGCTGCCGAGCTTCGACGTGGGCCCGGAGATCCCGTGCAACCAGCACCTCATCATCGACGGCGACGACGCGATGATCCTCGACCCGGGCGGCCACAAGCTCTACGCCAAGGTGTTCAGCGCGTCGAAGCGGGCCCTCGGGGGCGCGACCATCCGCCACATGTTCTTGTCGCACCAGGATCCCGACATCGTGGCGGCGGCCAACGGCTGGCTGATGGCGCTGCCCAAGCTGGAGGCGTGGTGCTCCAAGCTCTGGGCGCGCTTCGTGCCGCACATCGGCAACGACCGGCTGCTGTTCGACCGCATGCGGTCCATCCCCGACGCGGGCGGGCGCATCGCGCTCGGCCGCAGCGAGGTGTGGGCGATCCCGGCTCACTTCCTGCACTCGGCCGACAACTTCCACGTCTACGACCCGGTGTCGAAGATCCTCTACACCGGGGATCTGGGCGCATCGATCGGCGAGGGCTACCGCGTGGTGGCCGACTTCGGCCACCACATCCAGTACATGGCCGGGTTTCACCGCCGCTACATGGGCAGCACCCGGGCGCTCAAGCTGTGGCTGAAGCTGGTCCGGCAGCTCGACATCTCGATCATCGCGCCCCAGCATGGCGCCGCGTTCGTGGGACGGGACCGATGCGCGGCGCTGCTCGACTGGCTGGACAGCCTGGAGGTCGGTGTCGACACCTTCGAGGACTACACGATGCCGACCGGGCTGCTCACCCCAGCGGGGCCCGAGGCGCCCTAGCGCAGGTGGCGCCCCTCGATGCCCAGGCTGGCATCGACGCAGGCCAGGATCTGATGGATCTGGTGTGCGCCGAGGCCTCGGCCCACGAACGAGGCGCCGTAGAGCAGCCCGCACACGACCATCCAGATCGGGAGCGCGCCGAGCGCCCACGGGGCGGATCCCACGGTGTATTGCGACCAGCCGAGCACCATCCCGAACAGCGCGAGCGCAGAGGTGGCGGCATAGCAGAAGACGAAGAAGGTCCACACCTCGGGGACCGGCCCCACCCGCGCATGGACGTGGGTCCCGGCGGGGTTCGCCGACACCTGCACGTCGAGGGTCGGCGACCAGGTGTGGCGCGCCTCGTCGGGGATGCTCAGCGTCGCGTGGAGCTGGCCGTGCTGGATGCGCACCGCGGGGTCGAACGACGCCACCTGCTCGAGGCGCTCGATGAACTCGGTGGGTGGACCCTCGGTGGTCCACTCATAGGCCGGACGCATCCGGAAGTCGGTTTCGGGCTGCAACATCCCCATCACAATAGCGCACCGCGACGGGCCGCGGCGCCCCCCTGCGAGGCGGGGGGCCGCGGCCGCCGGAACGCGCTCAGGCCGCGGCCCGCCGAGCGAAGTAGGCCTGGGCGAGGTGGGCCGTGTCGTGGTCGTCGGGGTGGAAGCCCGGGCGCAGGTAGTCGAGCACGGCCGCCCGCACGTCGGCCAGGCGGTCGGTGCCCTGGTCCTTCATGCGCTGCTTCAGCGCGCGCATGTCGGCGGCCGAGTAGCCGCCGTCCTGCCGCAGCAGGTGCTTGGTGCCTCGGCGCCACAGCCACATCAGGCTGGCGAAGGCGACCACCATGCCCACGATGCGCCGCACGTAGCCGACCCCCATGGCCCGGTAGACGTCGAAGGCCACCGACTTGTGCTCGATCTCCTCGGCGGCGTGCCAGAGCGCCAGCTCGCGCATGGTGGGGTGGGCCGCGTCGAGCAGCGTTTCGGTGAACGCGCCCTCGCCGAGCACCGCGGTCATGTGCTCGAGCGCGCAGGTGACGGCGAGGCACGTCATGGGCGAGAGGCGACCCTCGAGCGCCTTGAAGAAGGTGGCGCCCGTGCTGTCGAGGAAGCTCTGGTACTCGATGCCGTCGCGGTCGAGCAGCGCGAAGGCGGCCTCGTGCTCGCGGCCGTGCATCACCTCTTGGCCGATGAAGCCCTTCACCCGGGCCTTCAGGTCGGGGTCGGTGATGTCGCGCAGGTAGCGCTTCACGCTGCGCACGAAGAAGCGCTCGCCCTCGGGGAAGAGCATGGGCAGCGCGTCGATGTAGCGGGTGAGCACGCGGTCGCCGCCGAGCCACCAGGCGGGGATGTCTG
>JBDQIL010000137.1:0-8026 GCA_040264415.1 Myxococcota bacterium | reverse complement strand
CGCCCGTTCTTGGCGGTGGCGGAGGCCGGCGGCGGCGATCCCGCGCTGCTCGACCAGGCCCGCCTGTTGGTGGAGGCCGACCCCGACGCCGCCGTGGCGTCCATCACGGCCGCCGCGCGCCCCGGGGATTGGGTGTGGTCGGCCCTCGGCCTCGCGTCGGACCACCCGGCGGTCGCGGACGCCCTGCGCGCCGCCGTGCCGCGCTGGTTGCCGGAGCTGGGCCCGGTCGAGGGCGCCGACCTGCTCTACGTGGCCGCGCGCCTCGCCCCGGCCGAGCAGCAGCCCGCCCTCTTCGGGGCCGCGGCCGCGCTGCTGTCGAGCGGCCTCTCCGGAGACGACGCGCTCGACCGCGGCCACTGGGTCGGGCTGGCGCACCTCTACGCCGACAGCGGCCGCCCCGATCGGGCCGTGGCCCTGTTGCAGCGAGCGGCGTCGGTCTACCCCGATGAGTTCACCTTCCACTACGCCCTCGCGGGCCACTTGCGGGACCAGGGCGACCTCGAGGCCGCTGGGGCCGCGGCGCGCGCTGCGGTCGACCGAGCCTATGGCGACAACCGTCTGCGGGCGGTGGGGCGGCTCGCGGGCGTGCTGGCCGACCAGGGTGACGTGGCCAGCGCCCGAGCGCTGCTCGACGAGGCGCTGGCTGCCGCGGTGCGACCGGACGACGGCACCCGCGTGCGCACCTTCCGCTACCTCGACGTCCTCGAGACGCAGCGCGCCGCACTCGACGCGGAGGGTCACTGACCAGGAGGTCGGCGATCGGCAGCCACGGGGAACGGCCGCGGGCGGCGGCCCGGTCGATGGGTGCGAAATTGGATTCGCAATTGCAGGTGGTTCGGCGTTATCTTCGTTCTCATGAAGCACACCGCCCTCGCCCTGCTCGCCACTTCCCTCCTGTGTTCCACGCGCGCCCTCGCGCAGGATGAGCCCGACATCGTCGTGCAGGCTGACCACCGGGTCAGCGGAGCGGTGATGGTTCGGGTCCCGGTCTCGCAGGCCCGGGCCATGCTGGCCGATCCGGTTCGGGTGGCCGAGATCGAAGGTGGCACGGCCCGAATTCGACTGGTCTCCGAAGACTCCTGCAAGAACCTCCACACCGCGATCGCCCACCCGGTCGCCAGCGTCGAGTACACCTCGCGCAGCTGCCCCACGGCCAACGGCTTCCACACCACGCTGGTGCAGAGCGACACGCTGGAAGACTTCGAGGCCGAGTGGACCTTCGAAGAGGTCGAGGGGGGGACGCTGCTCCGCTACGTCGTGCGCACCATCCCCCGCATCGCGGTGCCCCAGTTCATCGTCGACCGACAGAGCAAGGGCTCGGTGAAGCGCCTGCTGCAGCAGGTCAAGGTGCACCTCGAGGCCCCCCTGCGCTGATCAGCCGCCCCGCAAGGCCAGCGCAGCAATGGCGGCGCCCACAGCGACCGTGAAGGCGCCCAGGGCGATCCAACTCCAGGGAGGCCGCTCGGCCTCGGGCGGCGCCGTGATCTGGGTCTCCGCGAGCGGAGAGAGGTCTGGCGCCGGCGGCGGGGCCAGGCCGGGGCTTGGGGGAGCGGGCCGCGCGGTCGACGCGGGCAGACTCGGCGTCGACACGGGCGGACCGGGCGTCGATGCGGTCGGGCTTGGCGCAGGCGGGCTTGGCGCAGACGCGGACCGGTCCAGGGCCCGGTCCGGCATGTCCGGGAGGATGGCCCGCAGGGCGTCCGCCATCTGCTCGGCCGACGCGTACCGGTCTGCGGGCGCGTAGGCGCAGGCGCGCCGCAAGACGTCGGCGAGCGACGGCGGCACGTCTCCGATGCGCGCCTCGAGGTTCTCCCGCACGTAGAGGTCGACCGGCCGGCGCGCGGTGAGCAGCGCGTAGAGCGTCGTGCCCACGGCGAACAGGTCGCTCGCGGGGCCCGCCTTGCGGGGGTCGTCGCGCTGCTCGGGCGGCATGTAGGTGAGCGTGCCCAGCTGCGCCCCGGTGCGGGTGAAGTCGGTGACCCGGGTGGCGGCCCGGCTGATCCCGAAGTCGGTGAGGCAGGCTTGCCCATGCTCGTCCAGCAACAGGTTCTGAGGCTTGATGTCGCGGTGGACCACCCCGGCCGCGTGCGCCGCGGCGAGGCCTTCGAGGGTGTGAATGGTCAGCTCGACCGCATGCCGGACGGGGTAGGCGCGCCCCTCTCTGAGCCGGTCGCTGACCGTCCCGCCCTCGAGCAGGTCCATCACCAGGAAGGCGCGGTCATCCTGTACGCCCATGTCATGCACCCGCACCACGTTGGGGTGGCGCAGGCGGGCCATGGTGCGTGCCTCCTCCAGGAAGCGCGAGCGGACGTTGGTCGAGCCCGTGGCGCGGTGATTGAGCACCTTGATGGCGCGCTCCACCGCCAACACGCGATCCCAGCACCGGTACACGGTGGCCATCCCGCCGCTGCCCAGCAGGCCCCGCAGCTCGTAGCGATCGGCCAGGACCGGGGGCAGGGGGTCGCCGCTCATGCCGGCCTCCAGGAGAGCCCCACCGTATCAGAGCCCGTGTCCGGGCCGTCGGCATGGGGTGGGCGGCGCCGTCCCGGAGGGTGGAAATTTCCAATTTGGAAATTTCTTTGCGCGGAAATTTCCTGGGTCTCCCGCCCGATCGTGCGGCGCGATGTCACCAAAGACAGACGTTCGCCGCACAGTATGGGCTTCGACGAGTCGGGCTGGCAGCTTGGCGCGGAGGTTGCAGTGTGGTTGGTCGCCGGCCTCGCTGGTGCTCCCGACGATGGGGGCGATCGAACTCATTGTGTTGCGTTTCTGCCTTCGGGCCGTGCGGCTGGGCGTGCTCTGTCCTCTGGAGACGTCCGGCCGCACCTCGTTGGGCCTCGACGGAGTCTACAGCCCCGCGCCGAAGAAGACGTCCACGGCGCCGGCGCTGTCGGCGTTGAGGTCGTTGCCCGGCGAGCCGCTGGCCACGTCGTCGAAGCCATCGCCGTTCATGTCTCCGACCAGCGCGATGTCGGTGGCGCTGGCGTCGCGGCTGCGTCGGCCCACCAAGAAGGTGTCGGAGAGGCGCAGCTCGTAGGCGCCCGAGACGTCGCCGTAGATGAGGTAGGCGATGCCGCTGTTGGAGCCGGCTTGGTCGTGCCCGGCGCTGCCCACCATGAGGTCGGGCGTGCCGTCGCCGTTGATGTCTCCGCCGCCCGCGACCACCGCGCCCGCGGCGTCGTTGCTGTACTCGCCCACGAGCGTGGCGGTGGCCACGGTGGCGATGTCTTGGGGCCCGGTGATGTTGCCGGGCAGCACATAGGCGGTGCCTTCGTCGCGGCTGTCGAGGTCGACCCCCGGCGCCCCCACCACCAGGTCGGCGTAGCCGTCGGCGTCGAGGTCGCCGACCCCTGCGATGGCGGCGCCGAAGCCGTCCTCGCTCGCCGCGCCGTCGATGAGCGCCGTGGCGTCGGCCAGCGACGACAGGGTGCTGTCGAAGCCGGTCACGATCCAGACCCGCCCCGACCCGCTGCGCTCTGAGGCGCCCACGGCGAAGTCGTCGAGGCCGTCGCCGTCTACGTCGCCCAGGCCCGCCAGGGCGCTCAGCGAGTAGGTGGCGCCGCTCAGCAGCTGCCCGGACGCGCCGGGCGTGGTGTCGCCCGTGATGGGCCCCTCCATCACCCACACGTCTCCGTCGTCGGTGCCGCCCAGCAGGAGATCGACCGCCCCGTCTCCGCCAAGATCTCCGGCGATGCCCACCAGACCGAGCTCAGCGCCGGCCGGGCCCGAGATTCGGGTGGCGTCGGTGGTCAGGTCGTTGGTGCCGCTGACGGGGCCGGGCCACACGAAGACCGCGCCGTCGCTCCCGGCGTACTCGCCCGAGGCCACCACCACGTCGTGCAAGCCGTCGCCGTCGATGTCGGCGCCTCCCGCGAGGTCGGTCACCCGGCCGAGCCCGGCACCCAGGCTGGCCAGCGCGGCGCCCTGGTCGAGGTCGATGGTGCCGGTGAAGTCGGCGCTGAACGCGGCCACCCACGACGGCTGCGTGCCGTCGCCGGGCGCGCCCACCAAGAGCTCTGCGCCGCTGTCGCCGGCCACGTCGCCGCCAGCCGCGAGCAGCGCGCCGGCCTGGGAGAGGGCGGTTCGGCCCAGCACGATGAGGTCGGCGTCGTCGGCGTCGAGGCTGCCCGCCAGCTCGCAGGTGCCGGGGGTCCCGTCGCAGTCGTTGTCGATGCCGTCGTTGCACACCTCGGTGGCGTCGGGGTTGACCGCCGCGGCGCTGTCGTCGCAGTCCTCCTCGAAGAAGGCGGGGTAGGCCTCGGTGGGGCTGCAGTAGCAGGCCGAGTCGGCGCCGCCGAAGCCGTCCCCGTCTCCGTCGGCGAAGACCGGGATGCAGTCGTCGGCGCCCTCGTCGTTGGTGTCGCCGTCGCAGTCGTCGTCGGCGCCGGTGTTGCACTGCTCCGGCGCGTCGGGGTGGGTCGTGGCGTTGTTGTCGTCGCAGTCGGTGGCGTCGGCCACCGCGCCCGCGCCCAGCTCGCAGGTCACCACCGGGGCGTTGGGATCGCCGTAGCCGTCGCCGTCGGTGTCTGCGTAGGCCGAGATGGCATCGGTGAGGTCGTCGTCGAAGAGATCGGCTGCCCCGTCGCAGTCGTCGTCGATGCCGTTGCAGACCTCCGGCGCCTCGGGGTTCACCGCGGGGTCCTCGTCGTCGCAGTCGACGTCGATGGTGAAGCCGTCGCCGTCTTGATCATCGGGGTCGACGAACCCGCCACTTTTGGCCCCGATGCCGCCTCCGCAGGCGGTCAGCGCGGTGAGGGTGGCGAGGATCAGCGGGCGGGGGGTGGGGCGCATGAAGTCTCCGAGGTGCGCGCATTGTGGCGGAACCTGGCCCCTGCGTCCACCGCAGGGCGCGCGTTGGGGGCCGCGCTCAGTCGTTCTTTCGGGCGTTGGTGGCGCCCTGCAGCGTGACCCCGACCTCGAGCAGGTACCGGGCCTCCACCGTGGTGTCCTCTGGGGGCTGGTTGCCGGTCACGTCGGTGGTCAGGGTCATGGACTCGCTCACCACGTACTCGGTGAGGTCGATGTCTTCGATGTCGAACTCGACCAGGGCGACGCCGGCGGGGAAGTCGGTGGCGCTCGCGATCTGGACCTGCTCGAGGTCGGGGGCCTCGACGTCGACCGCCATCGACTCGATGAACGCGAGGTCGGCGCCCGAGGGGTCGATGGCCTCGAGCTCGAAGCTGATGAGCCGCACGTCTTTGATGTCGCCAGGCTCGACGCCCTGGTTCTGCAGCTCCTCGGCGCTGGTGATGTCCATCGCGGTGAAGCTGCTGAAGCCGAGCGTGCCCACGAGCTCAGTGAGGATGTTGCCGCCCTGCACGGTGGAGGTGGCGCTGCCGTCGACGTCGATGCGGGTCAGGACGCCGTCTTTGCACGCGGTGAGGCCCATCCATGCGGGCAGGAGCGCGGCGGTGGTGAGGGCACGGGACATGGGGGCTCCGGGGAGGGGCGGTGCGTCGTTCCCCTATCCTCGACGCGTCTTGGGCCCATGACGAGACCCCTACATGCGGCGGGGCTGGTCTTCGGCGCGCTGGCCGCCGGGCGTCGGCTCAATCCCCCGCATCGACCGCCAAGCCGTTGCTGTAGCCGGGGGTGCCGCGGAACTGGAAGCGGAAGCAGTCGGGCCCCTCGCAGCAGTCGGTGAGGCGCGCGACGGCGTAGTCACCCTCGACCTGGCCGAAGGTGACCACCTGGCCCCGGCCGTCGGGGGTGTAGAGCCCCAGCGCGCCCCCGTCGGCGTTCAGCCGAAAGGGCAGGTGGGCCCCGCCGGCCTCGCCGTCGGCGAAGAGCAGCAAGAAGCCGCCGGCCGCGATGTTGTGATCGAGCCGGGGGGCGCCGTCGACCGGGCCGCCGGGGGTGTCGGTGAGCACCCAGCCGTCGAGCGAGATCTCGCGCGCGGTGGGGTTGTGCAGCTCGAGCCAGTCGGGGGTCTCGCCATCAGCGACCTCGAGCGCGGCCTGGTTCGACGGCATCAGCTCGTTGATGCACACCCCCATCGGCGTGTCGCCAGGGACGGGCGCGGCGGTGTCGGTGGGGGCCTGGCCGACCGCGGGCGGCGCCGTGTCGCCCCGGTCGGTCGAGCCGGCCGGCCCGCATGCGGCCAGCAGCAGCAGCAGCGACCGCATCACAGCCCCCAATAGGCGCGCATGTAGGCCGTGCGGGTGGTGAGCCATTCGGCCACGCGGGCGCGCTCGCTTTCGACCTGCTCGAGCGTGCACTCGCGGCGCGGGTCGAGGCGGGCCTCGGCGATGGTGAGGGCCGCCAGCTCGGTGTTCAGGCTGGGCAGATCGAGCGCCTCGACGGTGTCGAGCAGCTGCGCGACCACCGCCTGGTGCTCGGCGGCGCAGGCGGCGTCGGCCCAGCAGGCGGCCACGAGGTTGCCCTGCGGCGCCGACCAGTACCGGCTCCACCAGACGTCCTCCAAGAAGCTGTAGTCGTAGTCCCACGGCACCATCTGCATCTTGGCGTCGCTGGCGCGGAAGTACACCCGGTAGTTGTTGGTGTTGAGGCTGTAGCCGTCATTCTGGCCCATGTACTGCTCGACCGCCCACAGCCGGTGGAGCTGGTCCCAGTCCACCAGCGGGTCCATGCGCGTGTGGAAGTCGCCGGCCGCCGCGCCCTCGGCGAGGGCGGTGGAGATGGCCGTGATGTCGGCGTGGCCGACCTCGGTGCCCTCCTCGAGCTGGTAGAGGTCGTCGTGGCCTTCGGCGAAGTCGAGCAGGGTGTAGGACCGGTCGGGCCACCACACGTACTTGCCGTCGTAGAGGTTGCCGATCGGCTCGCCCCAGTGGCGCCGGACGAAGCGGTCGTCCTGGGTCTCGATGACGACGTACAAGCCGTAGTCGAGGTCGTTGACCGTGACGCGGGCGAAGGTGGTGCGCGAGGCTGGCACATCGAAGGCCGCGAAGACCGCGAGCGCGAGGGGCTCCTTCATGTAGGAGCAGTCGACCACGCTGTTGTTGAGGCTCAAGCCCTCGAGGCCGTAGAAGCGCTGATCGTCAACGAAGCGGTTGAAGTCGAGCTTGAACTTCGGCTTTCCGTCGAGCGTGCGAAACGATCCGATCTTGCCCCGCAGGCGCAGGCCGATGTCGTCGACCGCCACCCCGTCGATGACGACGTGTGCAGGAGCCGGCTCGTAGGGGTCGGCCGCGAGGGCGGCCCACGAGTCGTCGGGCAGACGGATCGCGATCTCGTGGACGCGGTCTTGGGAGAAGACGTGGTCGTTGTCGAGGGTCTGGTCGGGGACGGTCTCTCGTGTGACCGTGGGAGCGGGCGCCGGCTCGGCCGTGTCGTCGCCGCCGACGGGGGCCGGATCGCGGCCCGTCGGGCGGGGCTCCGCTGCGCACGACAGCGCGAAGAGGGCCGTCAGCACGGTTGTTCTGGGAGAGCGCATGTCCCAGGATACCACCCGCGCTCTTCCAGCGTCGACCGCTTCGGGGGGCGCCCTCACGCTGGGCGCGTCTCTCGGCTCACCGCCTCGGTCCAGGTGCGCACCGTGGGCCGGCTCGGGGCCTGCACCAGCGCCTCGTAGCCCGACCACCCGTCGCCCTGGACGAAGTGGCTCCGGAGCACCAGCACCCCGTCAGGGCGGCGGATCTCGGCGACGCTCACGAGGCAGTCGCGGTGCTCGGCGCACGAGACCAGGCTGCACGAGCGCTCCGAGGTGCGGTCGCCGCGGGTGTGGGTGCCCGACCAGGTGGCCCCGACCGCGGGCTGGGCCGGCAGCACCACCTGCGGCGGCTCGTACGGAGAGAAGCCGCTGTCGGTGAACAAGCCGAGATCGACCAGCCCGTCGGGGCCGTAGCCGATCAGCGCGTCTTCGACGATGCGCGGCTCGCCGGGGGCCGTCTGCCAGGTCACGCGCCGGTAGGTGCGGCGGCCGTCGCGCAGCGTGGGCGCCTGCCAGCGCTCCTCCAGGGTGACGCGGGGGAGATCGAAGGCGCCGGCGTTGCCGAGCCGCGCGTAGCGGATGCGGGACGGTGGCGGCGCCTTCGATCTCCCCCGCGTCACCCTGGAGGAGCGCTGG
>JBDQIL010000136.1:0-8044 GCA_040264415.1 Myxococcota bacterium | reverse complement strand
TCCCCACGGCCCCGTTTCCTCCGCCTCCCCGCGAGCCCCTGTGCCCGGCTTCCTGGAACAACTCCGCATCACCTTCGAAGGCCTCGATGCCGGCCAGCGCCGCATCCTGACCGGCGTAGTTGCGCTCGCGCTCGCGGCGCTGGTGGGCGTTGGGATGTACAGCTGGACCGACCGCTACGTCACCGCCTACAGCTCCCGCTCCCCGGTTGATGTGCAAGAGGTCTCCGCCGCGCTCGAGGGGCAGGGGGTGCCGCACCGCGTGACCTCCGACGGCTTGTCGGTCGAGGTGCTCCCCGAGAACGAGGGGCGGGCACGCATCGCGAGCGCCTCTGCGGGCAAGGTGTTGGGCTTTGAGGTGCTGGACGGGCTCGAGCTGGGCACATCGCCGCGCCTCGAGGAGTGGGCCTATCAGCGGGCACTTCAAGGCGAGCTCTCGCAGACCATCGCCTCTCTCGAAGAGGTGGAGTGGGCACGCGTCCACCTGGTCATGCCCGAGCGGTCCGCCTTCTTGCGAGACGAGCGGCCGCCGTCGGCGAGCGTGACCGTCAAGCTCCTCCCCGGAGCGTCCCTCAAGCGCCAGCAACTGCGTGGCATCACCGCGTTGGTGACGGGCGCCGTCAACGGCCTCAAGGCCAACGACGTCGTGTTGGTGGACAACAACGGCGAGCTGCTCTCCGGCGGAGAGCCCGACGAGGGGGGGCTGTCCGGCATGCCCACGCTCCTGGCCCTCCGCGACGCCGAGGCCAAGCGCACCCGCACCGCGATCCAAGAGGCCCTGGCGCGGGTCCTCGGCTCGAACAACGATGTCACCGTCGGCGTCACCGTCGAGGTCGAGACCGCCGCTGTCGATCGACTGACGCGGTCCCAAGACCCCGACTCCCAGGTGGTCATCTCCGAGACCGTCCGCGAAGAGACCAGCCAGAGCACCCGCCCTGGCGGCATCCCCGGAACCGAGGCGAACCTCCCCGAGGAGCAGCCGACCAACGCCAACACCACGGAGAAGGAGAGCCTCGAGCAGCGGAGCAACTACGAGTACACGAAGGTCGAGGAGCGCGAGGTGCGCCAGGCCGGCGACATCGAGCGCGTCAGCGTGGCCGTGTTCGTCAACTCCGAGCGGATCGGCTCGATCGCCGAGAAAATGGTCGGCACCGATGAGAACGGTGAGGTGGACGAGGCGGCGGTCGACGCCAAGGTCACCGAGCTCGAGGAGCAGGTGCGCAAGACCGTCGAGGTCGCCATGGGCTTCGACGACAAGCGCAACGACAGCTTGGCTGTGAACTTCGTGCCCTTCTCCGCGAACGCTCCCGAAGAGCCGGAGGTCTCCCAGGCGGGCCTGTCGCAGCAGGTCAAGTCCTACGGCCCGATCGCGGTGGTTCTCCTTGCGATCTTGCTCTTCTTCTTCATGCTGGTCCGGCCGCTCGTCAGCGCCGTCACACGGGCCGCTACGCCGCCCGAGCCGCTCGCCCTCGACGCGTCCGGTCCCGGCGGTGTGGCCATGCTTGAGCAGACCGAGGGGGATGGCGAGCAGCGTGAGGCCAGCCGAAACCTCACCGAGCGGCTGCGCACCATGGTCGACAACTTCGAAAATGTTGACGCCGCCGACCTGAACCGACTGGTCGACCTCGAGCAGGAGGCCACCGCCCAGGTCCTCCGCCGCTGGATTCGCGACTCCTGAACCTCTCTGAGAGCTGGCTCTGATGCACCCCCGCCCGAACACCACGCCGAGCCGCTCCCATGGCTGAGGCAGCCGCAGCCGCAGAGAGCGAGCTCGAGGGCGCCCAGCGCGCCGCAATTCTCGTGATGTACCTCGACCGCGACGTCGCCCGGTCGTTGCTGCGGCAGCTCGACGACGACGACGTGCGCGCGGTGGGCCTCGCGATGGGATCGATCGAGAACGTCGACCCGCTGGTGATCGAGACCGTCATCTCCGAGTTCGTGCGCGACCTGCACGAGGTGTCGATGATGCCGAAGTCGGGCCCCGACTTCGTCTCGAAGGTGCTCCCCGACCTCCTCGACGAGGCGCGACGCACCGATCTGCTCCCGATCATCAACCGGCGGGTCAATCGAGAGTTTCAGCAGTTCATCTCGGTGCGGCCCCCGGCCTCGGTCGCCGCCATGCTCAAGGACGAGCACCCCCAGACCCAGGCCGTCGCGCTGTGCCTCATGGGCGCTGAGAACGCAGCCCGGGTGCTTCGCTACCTCGACGATGAGCAAAAGTCGGCGATCACCAGGCGCATGGCTCGCCTCAAGCGCATCCCCGGCGAGCTCGCCGACGACGTCATCTCGGCCCTGCGAGCCGCGCTCGGCCGTCAAGACGACCACCTCGACGTCGGCGGTGTCGACCGGACCGCCCGGGTGCTCGGCCGCATGTCGCGCACCGAGAACGGCATGATCCTCGAGTCCCTCTCCGACTCGGATCCCGACCTCGCCGACTCTCTGCGCCGGCGCATGATCGTGTTCGACGACCTCGCCACGCTGAACAACATGGCGATTCAGGTCGTGCTGAAGCAGGTGGACCGCGACGATCTGGTCGTGGCTCTCAAGGGCGCGAGCGCCCCGCTTGTAGACCTCTTCCTGGCCAACGTCTCGTCGCGTGCCGCCGACGACATCCGCGAAGAGATGGAGATCATGGGTCCGGTTCCCCGGTCCCGAATCCGCACCGCCCAGGAGCGGATCACCGCAGCGGCCTTGACCCTCGCCGAAGAGGGCTCGATCTACCTGCCCATGGGCGCTGACGACGACGAGGCCGAGTGAAGGACTTCACCCCGCTCCTGAGGCCGTCGAGCGCGCGTTTCGACGCGGGCGTCGCGGAGGAGCGGGTTGACGCCCCCGCCGACGAGACCCAGGTCATCACACCGTTGAGGGGGCTGGACGGGGTGCGGGCGGTGTCCTTCGCCGACCACACGCTGCGCGCGCCCCGAAACCTCTACGCGCCGCCGGCGCCGGTCGACGAGGCCCCCGAAGAGCCTGCGGCGCCGGTGGGGCCCACAGAAGAAGAGATCGCAGCGCGCATCGCCGAGGCCGAGGCCGCCGTGCGGGCCGAGTACGAGCAGAAGCTGGCAGACCAGGCCGCAGAGGTCGAGTCGGCGAAGGCGCGGATCGACGCGGTCGTGGAAGCGCTCGACGCCCATCGCGGCGCGATGACTGCCGAGGCCCGGGAGCAGGCAGGCAGCCTGGTCGTGGGCGCGATCGCGCGCATCTGCGGTGAACTGCCCGAGGCGCTCGAGGGTCTGCTCCGCGACCGGATCGGGCGGGCTGCCGAGAGCTTGGTGGGGTCCTCCGAGGTCGTCGTTCGGATCCGGCCGGCCGACATCGCCTTCGCCGCGTCCGCCATCGGAGATCGCCCAGGGTGGCGCCTCGAGCCAGACCCGAACCTCGACGGAGGGTGCGTGGCCATCAGCGAGGCCGGCTCCATCGACGGCAGCCTCTCCGCCGCGATGGAAGGCATTCACGCTGCCGCCGCCACGTGGCGGGAGGAGTCAGGCGTCGGGGGGGGAGAGTGAGCCTGCTGGGCCTCGACCAGCTCGCGCCGCACCTCGACAGCGTACCGGTGGTGCGCCGTGAGGGGCACGTGGTGCAGTTGGTGGGCACGGTCATCGAGGCCGACCTCCCCGGGATCGCCGTGGGCGAGCTCGCTGACATCGGGCGAACCACCGCCGAGGTCATCGGCTTCCGCGGGCACCGCGCGCTGCTGATGCCGCTCGGGCCCTTGCAGGGCGTGGCGAACGGCAGCACCGTCCGGGTCCGCAGCCGCCAGCTCGCCGTTCCCGTTGGCGATGGCCTGCTGGGCCGGGTGATCGACCCACTCGGGGCCCCGATGGACGGCCGGCCCCTGACCAACGTGCCGTTCCGGCGTGCGCTGTCTGCCCGCGCGCCCGACCCCATGCAGCGCAGCCGAATCGAGCACTGCCTCGAGACGGGCATTCGCGTCATCGACGGCCTCCTCACCCTGGGGAAGGGGCAGCGGATCGCCGTGATGGCTGGCTCTGGCGTGGGCAAGAGCACACTCCTCGGGATGTTCGCCCGCAACAGCAAAGCCACGGTCAACGTCGTGGCGCTCATCGGCGAGCGGGGGCGTGAGGTCCGCGAGTTCCTGGAGCGGGACCTCGGTGAAGAGGGACTGGCCCGCTCGGTCATCGTCCTGGCCACCTCGGACAGCTCTCCGGTGCTGCAGGTCAAGGCCATGTCTGCTGCGCTCGCCGTCGCCGAACACTTCCGCGACGAGGGCGCCGACGTCTTGATGATGGTGGACAGCCTCACCCGGCTCGCCATGGCGCAGCGTCAGGTGGGCCTCTCGGCAGGCGAACCGCCGACCACCAAGGGCTACACGCCGTCGGTCTTCTCCCTCATGCCGCGGCTGCTCGAGCGCGCCGGCCCTGGAGCGGGGCGCGGCAGCATCACGGGCGTGTTCACCGTGCTGGTCGAGGGCGACGACATGGACGACCCCGTGGCTGATACGGTGCGGGGCATTGTCGATGGTCACGTGGTCTTGAGTCGCCGCTTGGCGAGCTTCGGGCATTACCCGGCGATCGACGTCCTCGAGAGCGTGAGCCGCACCATGCCGTCCACCGCGACCCCGGATCACATCCTCGCCGGCCGTGATGTTCGGGCTATCGCGGCGATGTACCGGGAGAACGAGGAGCTTGTTCGCCTCGGCGCCTACAAGACGGGGTCCGATCCGCAGGTCGATGCGGCCATCCAGGCTTGGCCCCACGTGCGCCAGTTTCTCCAACAGGAGGTCGACGACAACTCGCCCTGGGAGAAGACCGTCACGCGGCTGCGCCAGCTCGCCAGCATGCGAAATGGCCCGCAGCGCGTCGCCGGCGCCCGGCGGGCGCCCGGCCGGCGGGGTGGCGGATGAGACGGTCATTGGCCGCGCTGTTGCGCGTGCGCGAGGCGCACAAGAAGCTCGCCGAGCGCGAGTTCGGGGCGGCGGAGCGGGAACGCATCCGGCAAGAGGGGCACGTGGACGCGCTGCGGACGGCGATGAATTCGTCGCACTCCGGTGACGAACTCGGATACCCTGGCGGCGACGCGTCTTGGTTGGCCATCGAACACTCGTACCGGCTTCGCATGCTGGTGCGGCTTCGCAAGGAGGAGTCCGTGCTTGAACAGCGCTCGCAAGAGTCTGCCCAGTCCCGAGAGCTCCTCGTCGAGGCGGACACCGAGAGGCGGGTGGTGGAGATCGCCCTGGAACAACACGACGCCCGCGTCGCCCTCGAGCGGCGCCGCGCAGACGGGCGCAAGATCGACTCGATGGCCAGCGCCCGCTGGTGGCGGGAGAACGGGACATGAACGAGCCCACCCTCCGCCCGCGCGGTCGTCGCTGGGCCGCCCTCACGCTCGTGGCCCTGGCCACGGGCGTGGTGGGCGTGGGCATGTCTGCGTTGGGCGCGCCGGAGGACGAGGCATCCGAGAGCGACCTCTCCCTGCGTCCGTCGCCGGACCGCGGGCGCGAAGAGGTGATGCGGCTGCTCGCCCGGAAAGAGCGCAACCTGATCGAGCGCGAGAAGCTGGTCGACAAGAAGGAGGCCGACCTCAGAGCGGCGCAGGAGGAGGTCGAGGCCCGCATCACCGAGCTTCAGTCTCTCCGTGACACGCTGCGGGTGCAGCTCGATGAGCTCGACGAAGACCGAGAGGCGCGCATCACCCACCTCGTCAAGATGTTCGAGGCGATGCGCGAGAAGAAGGCCGCGGCGATCCTCGAGATCACCGAGGACGCGGTCGCGCTCGAGGTGCTCGAGCGGATGAAGAAGGACAAGGCCGGCAAGGTCCTCGCGGCCATGGAGCCCACGCGGGCCTCCGAGCTGGCCGAGTCGATCGGCGACGCGGCGCTGTCGAAGGAGATGCAATGAAGGCCACCGCACCCGTCTCAGCCGTCGCTCCGGCGGTGTCTCGCGCCCCTCGCGCCGGCGCGCCCGCCCCGACCGCAGGGGCCGTCGGCGGTGGCCACGCCGCGGAGGGAGGGCGAGGCTCGTGGGCCGGGCTCCTTGACGCGGCCTCCGAGAAGGAAGGCGCCGCCGCACTGATCTCCGGCAGCGAGGCGCAGACCGCTGCGCTCGGGCACCCCGGCATGCCGGCGTCAGCCACGCCCCCGAACCCCGCTCGTCCGAGCACAGACGGCGTGGCCACGGGCGACCACCTCTGGAGCGACCACGCCCTGGACGACCACGCCCTGGGCGACAGCGGCCCTACGCCTCCCTGGATGCAGGTCCAACCGCCCGTCGCCGACCTGGGCCACCCGGGCGCCCGCCCTCCGACTCTCGGCGCGGGCCGAACGGGGTCCGAGGCCAGCGCGTCGTCGGGTCCGCCCCTCACCGTGCCGCAAGCCTCGGCTGGCACAGACGATCTCACGTCGCTGTTTGCGGCCTTCTCGCGGCCCGAGGCGGTCGGGGCGGCCCAGCAGGGCAGGGGAGCGAGGCTCGGCGGGCCGGGCCTGTCGGTCCCCCTCGGCGTCCGCAACATCGGAGGCGCCCAGCGAGCGGCGCCGCCCCCGAAGCCTGTGGCTCCGGTCGTCGATCTGCCGGCGGATGGCCTCAACGGTCGCGCCGCGCGGCCGGTGGATCTCATGGGTCCCGCGCCGCGCGTGGCGGCGACCTTCGACGGGGTCCCGTGGCTGGGGCTCGAGCCGACGGCGTCACCGGACGCGTCCCAGACGACCGCCCCCGGAGCGAACCCCGGTCGAGCCGGCCTGCGCGCCACCGTCGCGGCGACCACGCCGCAGCGCTTCGCGCTGCTGTCCGAACAAGTGTCGGCCGAGGCCAGCGAGCGCGCGGCCGCGCTCACCCGGAGCGCCCCCGAGGCTGAGCCCGTCCGCCGGACCGCGCCGCCCCGGTCGCTGCCGACGCCGCGCGCCGCCATCGACGGCGGCGCCGACCGCCCTCCCGCGGCAGACCTGGCCGCATCGCCCCGCGAGCTGCCGGCAGGCGAGGCCGAACGAGCCCGCTCAGCGTCGCTGCCGCGCCCCGCTCATCCGTCGGCGCGCCCCGCAACGCTGGCCCCGTCAGCGATGGCCGCGACGACCGTCGCGAGCGAGGCCGCCGCCAGCACCCCAGGCGGAAACCCTGCGCTCCCGTCCACATCCACGGTCACCCGGGTGCACACCCTGCAGGCCGCGACGGTGGTGGACGCTCGCTTCACCGACGGACAGCTGCCCCAGCATATCGGCGCCCCCGACCTCACCCGGGTCGAGCTCGAGGTGGACGAGGGGGACCACGCCCTCAAGGTCACGCTCGCGCGCGAGGCCGACGGCCTGGCGGTCGAGGTGCGAGGCCCGCGCGAGGTGGTGGCCGAGCTCCGCGCGTTGCGGCCCGAGGTCGACGCGGCGCTGGCCGACGAGGGCTTCGACCTCACCGCCTACGACGCCGACGAAGACCCTGACGCGGGCGCGCGCGACTCCAACGACGAGGACGACCCCGCCGCGGGCGACGACCTCCCCAACCCGACCGCCGAGACGTCGGCTGGCGGCGCGCCTCGCGGGCGCGCTGGCCTCCTCGACCGTCAGGCCTGAACCCTCTCCCCGGGATCCTCCATGAGCACCATCTCCATCGACGGCGTGAGCAACAGCACCGACCTCGCGGCCGCTACCGCGTCGACCGCTGCGACGCAGGAGCTCGGACAGGACGCCTTCCTGAACCTGCTGGTCACCCAGCTGCAGTACCAGGACCCGCTCAACCCGCAAGAGAATGAGGCGTTCATCGCCCAGCTCGCGCAGTTCTCGCAGGTGGAGCAGCTCACGAACGCCAACGACGCGCTGGCCAACCTGTACCAGGCGATGGCGTCGATGAACAACGCGAGCATGACCCAGCTGTTGGGCCAGAACGTGCGCGCTCACGGCGACACCTTCCAGTATGATGGCGTCGGTGATCGTGAGCGTCGCGGACGAGGACTGCGCAGACGCGTCGAAGTGCAGCTCGACGTCACCGTCGCCATCATACTGGAAGGTGTCGCCGTGAGCGCGCACGTTCTGGCCCAACAGCTGGGTCATGCTCGCGTTGTTCATCGACGCCATCGCCTGGTACAGGTTGGCCAGCGCGTCGTTGGC
>JBDQIL010000135.1:0-8072 GCA_040264415.1 Myxococcota bacterium | reverse complement strand
CATCACGGCTTTCTCGCCCAACGAGTTCAATGCGCAGACGGCTGTGGTCGAGATCCACGGGCGCAACTTCGGGTCGACCCTGGAGGACGCGGGCGACGTGGTCGTGCACGTGGGCAACGTCACCTGCCAGCCGGTGACCATCGCGGCGTACCAGGGGGGCGTGTAGGGGGCGTCGGGCCGACCCGATGCCCCGAATCCGGGCAGATCGACGGCCAGCACGCGGTGCTCGCGGGCCAGCTCGGGCACCTGGTACTCCCAGAAGCCCAGGGAGGAGCTCAGCCCGTGCACCAGCACGACGGGCGGGCCGGCGGCGCCATTGGGGGCCGGGCCCGAGTCGATGAACGCGAAGTCGACGCCGTCGACCAGCGCGGGCTGGACGGGCAGCGGCGTCTGGAGCTGCTCGGGCTGCATCGCCGGCAGGTCGCTGTATCGGGGCGCGCAGCCCATCAGGGTGGCGAGCCAGGCGGCCTGGGCGGGGTGCATCGGCATGGGGGCCTCGGGGCGCGGTTCAGAAGAGGAGGGCGTCGGCGAAGAGCATCGCCATGCGCGGGTCGGCGTCGAAGCGGCTGCCGGCCAGGGTGGCCACGGCCACGCCCAGGTTGGCGCCGAAGACGGGGTGCCAGATCAGGCGCCCGCCCAGCTCGGTTCCCAGGGGCTCGCCCAGGCCGTCGCGGCCGTGCCCGGCGTGGGCCTGCACGGTGAGGCGGTCGGGGATCGCGTCCCACCCTGCGCCGCCCGTGACCGCCAGGAGGCCGTCGCCGCCGTTGCTCACGTCGAAGACGACGGGCGTGGACCGGTTGATGGCGCCGGGGTCTTGGAAGAGCAGCAGCATGCCGTGGCTGGCCCAGACCGCGCCCACGATGCCGTAGCTGTTGCCCGTGACCGCGCCGGTGTACTCGGCAGGGCCGGTGCCGTCGCGGCTGGCGGCGAGGGCCTCGACGCGAAGCACGCTGCCCGCGCCGGCGGCCCACCGCAGCCGCGCCTCGGCGTCGACCATCCAGCCACGCACCAGCACGTCGGGCTGGCCGGTGACGTAGAGCTTGCCAACGTTCCATGCGGCCAGGGCCGACGCGCCCAGGGGCCCGCGGTCGAGCCGGTGGTTCACGCCCGCATCGACCGCCAGCCACAGCAGGTCGCCGTCGGTCTCGACCGGCTCGCCGTCGGCGCCGCGCAGGTCGAGGGAGGGCCCCCCCTGCAGCTCGGACAGCGGGCTGGTGGGGCCGAGCCCGAGGGCCCCGCCCTGGCCGCCGCTGTAGTCGCGCAGCAGCCAGGCGTGCAGGCCGGCGTGGCTCTTCCACGTGGTCTGCACGTCGAGGTCAGCGACGGCCAGCCACGCGTCATCCCGCATGCCCGCGCCGTTCTCGTATAGGGAGAAGGCGCCCACGCGGTAGCGCAGGCGGTCGCCGCTCGCGTCGTGCAGCCGCCCATAGGCCGCCACGCCGGCCGCCTCGGTCCCCCACAACCGCAGGCCGCCACCCGAGCGGGTGAGGTCGTCGAGGGTGGCGGTGGTGGGGTCACTCACGCCGTCCGCCAGGAATTGCAGGCCCGCGTGGACGGCGAGGTCGTGGCCCGCGCCAAGGTTCGGGCGCAGGGTCGCGTGCATCCGCCGAGTCTGCAGGTTCACCTGGTCGCCGCCCACGCCGCCGCCCGTGTTGCCGCCGGTGCCATAGGACCGGTCGCCGTACAGGAAGTCCACCTCGAAGGCCGCCGTCAGCCCCACCCGCCCCTCGAGGGCGGGTGGCGCGTAGGAGAAGAAGCCCGTCGTGCGCTGCTCGACCACCCGGGCGCCGGTCAGCTCCGCGTCGTCTTCCCCGTCGCCATCGAGGTCCATGCCGGCGGGGTCGAGCACGCGGGTGCCGTTGGGTCCCCCCAGCACCCCGATGACCTGCCCGTCGAGGAAGGGGTTGGTGTTGACGAGGTTGGCGGCCGTGGCGCGGGCCTGGAGCAGGCCCACGAAGGTGAACCCGCCCGGCGGGGCGGCGTCGGCGGGCTGCACGGGGTCGGACGGCGCCGTGCTGGCGCGCTGTCGGGCGGCTCGCGCGTCGGCCACCCGCGCCTCGAGAGGCGGCGTGGTGGCGTGGGCAGGGGCGCACCAGAGAGAAGCAGCCGCCAACAGGGGGGAGAGGGGCATGGGCTACTGCTTCCGGTAGATCTGCCAGAGGTCGCCCTCGGACAGGGGCGCGCCCGAGCAGTCGGACGTGCCGAAGTCGCTGGACGGCGTCGGGGGCGCACAGCCGTAGTCGTTGGGGTCGACCAGCACGATCTCGTAGTCGAGGCGGTCGCCGTCGACCTGCCAGATCCCCTCGCTCCGGAGCGTGCCGGCGGCCGCCGGCTCGGTCTGGGTGAGGGAGATGGTGCCCGGGGTGGTGCTGGCGTCGAGGGTGTAGGTGCCGGCGATGGCGGCGGTCTCGCCGTCGTTGGTCTCGACCGCGCCGGTGTAGGTGCCGCTCGACTCGAACACGACATCGACCGTCTTGTAGTCGTAGAAGGCGTTGCGGAAGAGGGGCGCCAGGTCGGTGCCCTCGCTGCGCCAGGCGCCGGTCAGGGCGCTGCCGCCGCCGTCGCCCCCATCGGCGCCGTCCGAGCCCCCGTCGCTGCCGCCATCGGCGCCGTCGGACGCCCCATCGGCGCTGTCGCCGTCGGCGCCATCGGTGGCCGCGCCGCTGTCGCCGACGACGTCGTCGGGGCGGCAGCCGGCGGTGAGGCCCGTCAGCAAGGCAGTGAGCAGGAGGACACGCATGGGGGCTCCGGTGGAGGCGATCACAGGGGGAGGGCGGCGAGGGCCGCCTTGTCGAGCTTCCCGGACCCGGTGCGGGGCAGGGCCGGGGTCAGCGTGAAGTGCTTCGGCACCTTGTACCGGGCGAGGCGACCGTCGAGGAAGCCCCGCAGCGAGGCCGGGTCGAGCGCTGCGCCGGGCGCCGTCTCGACGAAGGCGCGACCGACCTCGCCCCAGCGCTCGTCTGGCACCCCCACCACGGCCGCGAGCGCGACCCCCGGGCAGGCCTGCAGCGCCGACTCGACCTCGGCCGGGTAGACGTTCTCCCCGCCCGAGATGAACATCTCCTTGAGGCGACCGCGCACGTAGAAGAAGCCGTCCTGATCGACGCTCAGGATGTCTCCAGTGTGGAACCACCCGTCGATGATCGAGGCGGCGGTGGCGTCGGGGCGACCCCAGTAGCCGGCGCAGACCGCCGGCCCGCGCAGCAGCAACTCGCCGGGCTCGCCTGGGGAGCAGGCCGAACCGTCGGCGCGCACTACCTTGGCGTCGAGGTGGTGGATGGGGCGGCCCACGCAGCTGCCCGGTGGTCCGGCGGTGGGGTTGTCGGGCTGCTCCTGCATGCGGGCGCGGGCCTGGTCGGCGGGCATGCTGAAGCAGTTCGGGCCCACCTCGGTCAGGCCGAAGCCCTGCCGGAGCGGGATCCCGCGGGCCTGGTATCGCTCCATCAGCTGCACGGAGAGCGGCGCGCCGCCGCACAGCGCGTCGCGCACGCCCGACAGGTCCGTTGTGGCGAAGGTGGGGTGGTCAGCGAGCATCTGGTAGATGGTCGGGACGCCCATCAGGTGGGTGACGCCCTCGGCCTCGATGAGCGCGAGGGCCTCGGCGGCGTCGAGCGAGGGCACCAGCACCACCCGCCCGCCGCGGTGCAGCAGAGGGGTGGTGAGGCAGTTCATGCCGCCGGTGTGAAAGAGCGGCGCGAAGGTGAGCGTGCTGCTGGTGCGGTCGAGGTCGCAGGCGAGGGTGGTGTCGATGGCGTTGAACAGCGCCTGGCGGTGCGTGAGCAGCGCGCCCTTGGGGCGGCCGGTCGAGCCGCTCGTGTACATGAGCTGCCACGGATCATCGAAGGTGTTGGCGCAACGTCCGCTCACGCGGTGCTCGGGCTCGCTGGCGGCGGCCGCCTCGAAGGTGGAGCGAGGCCAGTCCCCCAGCGCCAGGGCCTGGTGTTCGGTGTCGGTCAGCAGCACCCGCGGCCCACAGTCGTCGAGCTGCCACCGCAGCTCGGCCGGGCTCAGGCGCCAGTTCATCGGGAAGAGGACCGCCCCGAGGTGGGCGGCGGCGAAGAGCAGCTCGATCGTCTCGCCGCGGTTCTTGGCGAGCACCGCCACCCGGTCTCCGGCCTCCACCCCGCAGGTGGCCAGCCAGCCGGCCCACCGGCGCGCGCCCCGGTCGAGCTCGGCCCAGGTCCACCGGCGCCCGGTTCCCACATCAAAGAGGGCCTCGGCGTCGGGCTGGAAGCGGGCCCAGGGGGTGAGCCAGTCGGAGGGTGCGGGCATGACGGTCGCTCCAGGTGGGGGGCTCAGGTGTGTGCGCGGAGCCAGCGGTCGAGGCGCGGGAAGAAGACCCGCGGGCCGAAGCTGCCCACCACGATGCCGATGTGGCCGGTGTCGAGCGTCTCGACGGTGACGTCGTCGCTGCCAACCAGCTCGGCGAGGGGGAGCACCGAGGCGGGCGGCGCGATGGGGTCGCGAGACGAGGCGGTGACCTGCACCGGGCAGGTGATCGACGACAGGTCGACCCGCCGCCCGCCCACCACCCAGGAGCCGCTCATCAGGGCGTCCTCCTGATAGGTCTTCGCGATGAACTCCTGCGCGAAGGCGCCTGGCATGGGGACGTTCTCTTCGAGCCAGCGCTCGCGGGCGAGGCTGCGCCGCAGCCGCGTGGGGTCGTCGGCGACCCGCTCGAGGGCCAGGTGCTTCTGCCAGACGCCCATCGGGTCGAGGAGCTGGAACGCGGCTCGCATCAGCGCCACCGGCACGAGGCGGTCGGCGGGGAAGGCCGCCTCGACGTCGAGGTGCGAGGCGTCGACGAAGCGCCGGAAGCGGCCGCCGTGGGCGAAGTGGACGGGCGTGTTGAAGCACGACAGCCCGCGCACCCGCTCGGGGTGCAGCGCCGTCAGCAGGGTCGCGAGGGTGCCGCCCTGGCAGTAGCCGAGCAGGAGGGCCTGGGGGGCGCCCGCGTGGCGGCAGGCCCGGTCGATGCTGCGCTGCAGCAGGCGAAGGGTGTCGGCCACGGTCTGCCCCGCGTCCTCGTCCCCCGGTACACCCCAGTCCACGAGGTAGACGGGGTGGCCGCGCTCCGCGAGGCCCCCCACCAGCGAGCGGTCGGGCTCGAGGTCGCAGATCCAGGCCTTGTTGATCATCGACGGTACGACGACCACCGGCACGCCGGTCGATTCGCCCGAGGGTGCGTAGAAGCGCACGCAGAGCTTGTTCTGTCGGTGGATGATGCGGTGCGGGGTGAGGCCCACGGGCGGGCGTGGCGCGCGGGACAGCAGCGCAGCCCCGCGACGCACCCGGTCGGCGTGGTCGAGCCCGGCGATGCCGGCGACCAGCGGCCGCAGGGCGTCGAGGGGGTCGGGCATGGCGTGCATCATGCGGGGCCCCCGCCGCTGCGGGCCCACTCGAGGAGCGCGGAGGCGAGCCCGTCTGGGCGGTCGGACTTCTGAACGCACACCCCCACGTGGCCGCCGCGGAGCGTGCGCGTCTGCACGGCCCCCCCCAGGCGTGCTCGAGGCCGAAGGCGGCCGCAGCGGGGGCGATGTGGTCGCTCGATGCGGCGATGGCCAGCGCAGGGACCGTGCCCTGCGACAGGTCGACCGGGCGCCCGTCGAGCACCCACCCGCCGGTCATCAGCGCGTTGTCGAAGTAGCACCGCCGCACGTACTCGCGGTAGGCCTCGCCTGGAAAGTCGACGTTGTCGCCGCTCCAGCGCTCCAGGGCGGCCCAGGTCTGCGAGAAGCCGGGCCGGTCCCACCGATCCCACAGCGCCTTGTGCTTGGCCACCGGGCTGGTGGGCTTCAGCAGGGCGAAGCTGCTCCGCATGAGCGCGGCGGGGAAGTTGCCGAGGCCGTCCACCAGCGCGTCGAGGGGGAAGGTGTCGGGGTCGGCCCAGGTGCTCAGCCGCTCGGAGCGGTGGAAGTCGATCGGCGCCGCGAGCAGCACGAGGCGGCGGGCGAGGCCGGGGTTTCTCGCGAGGGCCACGCTCAGGAAGGTCCCGCCGACGCAGTAGCCGAGCGCGTCGAGGCTGGCGCCGGGGGCCAGCGTGCCGGCCGCCTGCGCGTGTCGGGTCGCCCGCCGCATGGCGCGCACCAGCACGCCGTCGATGATGTCACCGAGGGTCTGATCGCGGTCTTCGGGTCCCGGGCGGCCCCAGTCCAGCAGGTAGACCGGCACCCCGCCCTGGGTGAGGGCCTCGACCACGCTCTGGCCGGGCAGCAGATCGAAGACGGTCCAGGTGTTGATGAGCGGCATCGACACGAACAGGGGGGCGTGCCGAGCCCCGTCCGGGGCAGGGAAGTACCGCACCGCCGACTTGTTCTGGCGAGCGACGACGCGGTGGGGGGTCCGGCCGCTGCGCGCGGCGTCGACGGGCGCCGTGGACCACCATCGGGCCAGCTCGACCGCACGCGTGATCGGGTCGGTGGCGGCCATGGCTCAGCTCTCCTTCTTGGCGGCGGTCTTCCTGGCGGCGGTCTTCCTGGCGGCGGGCGTTCGCCCGGCCGGCTTGCGGGCGCGCGCGGGCGGCTTCGGGGCGTCGAGGGCCTCGAGGCGTTGCTGCATCGCGGCGAGGCGCTCCCGCAGCTCGACCCGGGCCTCGACGGCCTCGACCCGCGCTTGCACGACCTCCTTCTCGAGCCGAGCGAGCGTGAGGTCGCGGGCGGCGAGCTGATCCCGAACCTCCAGCACCGTGTCCTCCATCTGCAGCAGGCGCTCCTCGAGCAGCGTGCTGATGCGCGCCAGCCGCGTCATGTCGCCGCGGGTGGGCAGGTGCAGGCGGCCCAGCTGCTCGTCGACCTGCGCCTCGTACTGCTTGCGCATGCGCGCGTTGGCGGCGAGCCCTTGACCGCTGGCGCCCAGGAAGTCCTTCGAGTCGAGGACCTGATCCCACCAAGCCGTCATGGTCTGCTCCCATTGGGCGTAGGCCTGATCGGCGAAGCGCTGGAAGTCGGTGTGCGAGGGCTGGGTCATCGGGGCTCCGGCGGGATGGGGGAGGGGACTGGCGAGGGCGAGGAGGAGCGGAGCCCTCCTCGCCGCCCTGCGATCAGGCGTCGGCGGAGGCTGGCTGGAGGGCGGCGAGCCACTTGACCTGCGCCTCGATGGCGGCGTCGGCCGACTGACGCCAGGCCCGCAGGCCCGCGGTGGTGACCTGGGTGGCCTGATCGAGCTGCCAGCGGGTCGCAGCCTTCTGGGCCTCGAGCACACGCTCGCCCTGCTGGGTCATGGCGTCACGGAGGGGCTCGGGCATCAGGTCGGTGAAGAGGCTCTGCATGGTCGCTCCAGGCGAGGGGTGGGGGGCCGGCGGCGCCGGGTGCCCCATCCTATCCAACATGCTGCGCTGCGGCAAGAGGTGTTTGCTGCGTCGCGGCATTCGGGATCCGGTTACCCCGCCGGGGTCGCCAATCGGAGCCGTCGCCATGCGCGTCATCAAGAAGTACAGCAACCGCCGCCTCTACGACACCGAGGCATCGGCCTATGTCAACCTCGATGACTTGAGCGGTCTGGTGCGAGAGGGCGTCGAGCTTCGGGTGCTCGACGTCTCGTCTGGGGAGGACCTCACCCGGTCTGTGCTGCTGCAGGTGCTGCTGGAGCAGGAGGGTGGTGCGGCGCTCTTTCCCATTGGTTTGCTGCATCGCATGATCCGCTTCGGGGGGGCCGCGCCCTTCCACAAGGCCCTGCTCGGCCAGCTCGCCACCGGCATGGAGCTGCTCGACGCGCAGTTGACCCAGCTCGAGCGGCAGTGGGGGTGGATGAAGGCCGAGTCACCGCCGCCCGCGCCGGGCCCCGCGGAGACCGGCAAGGCGCCCCCTGCGCCCGCTCCGCCGGCCGCCGCTCCTCCGGCCGCCGAACCCGAGCCCGCTGCGCCCGCGGGGGAGGCCGGCGCAGGGGTCGATGAAGACGCCGAGCTCGCGGCCCTGCGGGCCCGCCTCGCGGCCCTCGAGCAGCGCCTCGAGGGCGGCTGAGGCCGGGATGCTGCGGCGCAGCAATGGCGCTCCTGCGAGCGGTCCAGCCGTCGCCCTCCCTCGGGCCGCGTGCGCCCCGCTCGGGCTGCGATAGCTCTGCGGTCTACCCGGAGT
>JBDQIL010000134.1:0-8087 GCA_040264415.1 Myxococcota bacterium | reverse complement strand
CGCCTCGACCCAGCGGCGGGCGAGCGGGCCGTCGCGCCACCGCTCGGCCAGCGCGACGGGGTCCTCGCGGCCGAGCTGGTCGAAGATGGCGTCGGGGGAGTCCACTCCGAACCAGGCCATCGCCTGGGCGACCGGACCGAAGAAGGCCAGCCGCCCGTCCCGGGTCAACAGCAGCAGGTGGTCGATCTGCGAGAGCACGCGCGGGGTGAGGTCGTGCGTGACGATGAAGACCAGCCGGTCGTGGTCGGCCAGCTGACGGGCGAGGTGCGCGATGCCCTGCGCAGCGCGCGGGTCGAGGCCGCTGGTGGGCTCGTCGAGGAAGACCAGCTCGGTGCCCTGCCCCACCAGCGCCTGCCCCACGTTCACCCGCTTGCGCTGGCCACCCGAGATCCCCCGTCGCTGCGGATCTCCAACGCGCTGACTGCGAATACCACCGATATCGAGCTCGTCGAGCACTCGGTCGACCTGCGCGGCGCGGGTGGCGGCGGGCGTCCCGGGCGGCAGCCGGAGTCGGGCGGCCGCGTCGAGGGTCTCCTCCACCGTGAGCTCGGCCAACACCAGGTCGTCCTGGGGCACCACCCCCACGAGCCCGGGGTCACGCGCCAAGCGCTCGACGAGCGGCGCGCCCCGATAGCGCACGGCCCCCTCCCGGCCGACGGCGCCCGACGAGAGCGCGCTCACCAGGGTGGACTTTCCGCTGCCCGAGGGCCCGATCACCGCGACCACCTCGCCGGTGAAGGCCACGAACGACAGGGGATGGACCAGGACGCGGGACGGCACGGACACGCCCAGGCCCTCGACCTCGAGGGCGGCGAAGCGCCGGTCGGACCGGGCGCTCAGCTGCTCGCCGTCGTGCTCGAGCTGGAACGAGCCGATCTGAAAGGGGGTGCCCGCGGGAACCGGCGCCGACTGCACCGACTGCTGCCCGACCACCACCACGCGATCGCCCACCGCGTGCACCTGATGCGAGGCCCCCGCGATGAGCAGGTCGGCGTGGTGGGGCGCCACCTGAAGGTCGGGCAGGGACACGTCGCAGGTGGCCGAGCGCCCGATTCGGAGGCGCGGACCCGACAGCGGCACCACCACGCTGCGTGGCGCGCCATCCAAGCCCAGCTCCAGGGCGGTCATCAACGTGTCGTCGACGTCGAGGGCGCGAGCGACCCGATCGAGGCGCGCCCGCTCCTCGCCCGAGATGACGCGGTCGCTGCCGAAGGCGTCGAGCAGCACGTCGAGCAGACGCAGCGCGTCGGAGAGGGGGTAGCGAGCGCGCAGGTCGGCCAGATCGAGCCGATCGTCGGGCAGAAAGGCCTCGTCGGCGTCGGGGCCGAGCCACCAGGCCATCAAGGCGCGATCGGCGGCCGAGACGTGGCCGCCCGCCTCGAGGGCGCGGGCGCGAGCCAGCAGGGCGTCGGCGTCGGGGCCGACCAGCTCGACCAGACACCGGCGCAGGGGGACCACGAGGTCAGCGTCGGGGCAGGCCCCCGCGCCGATGCGCAGCGCCAGGCGTGCGACATCGAGCGCCAGGTCGGCGTGCGAGGGCTTCATCGCGCGCCTCGCTCGGGCAGCGCGGCCACCAGCACGGCCACACCCACGGGGGACCGGCTCTCCCGGATCCCCGTGAGCCCACCAGCTCGCGCGACGCGGGCCAGGGCCTCCGCGGTCCGGCGATGGGTGGGCCAGCCCAGCAGGGCCTCCCAGCCCAGCCGATCGTCGGTGGGCGCGAGCCCCGCGAAGACCACCGGGGCGCCCGGCGGTCCCGCCCCAGCCACCCGCCGAAGCAGGGCCACCAGCGCGCGGTCGGGGAGCGCGTCGAGCACACCGCCGAGCAACAGCCCTCCCCAGCCCGTGGGGACCGGGGTGGTCGGGCGCAGCCAGGCGCCCACCGCCGCGGCGGTGGGCTGGTCGTTCAGCCGACCGCCCGCGCCGGCCAAGGCGGCGGTCAGCAGCGGCGCGGCCGCGCCCGCGTCGAGCGAGAGGCGCGCCCAGATCGGCGCGGGCCCGGCGGCGATGTGGTCGCGCGCGGCTGCGACACGGGCGGCGAGGGCCCGGCCGGTCGGCGCCCGGAGGAGGGCCACGTCGAGCGGGTGCGCCGGGGGGGCCGCGCCCGGCAGCAGCGCCTCGAAGATCGCGCGGCCCGGGGGGCCGGCAGGACGGGAGAGCAGCGCGGTCCAAAGCGACGCGCCGTCGCCGTCGTCGGCGAGCGCAGCGCGAACCGCCGCCCCCACCCGCTGCCGGGCCACCAGCCCGTCGAGGCGCGCCAGCTTCTCGCCGGCCCGGACCAACGCGGCGCCCAGCGGCGGCGGGGCGCTGGAGGGCCCCGCCAACGCGGCCCGAATGGCCTCGACGACGGCCGCGACGTCGGGGTGGTGGGCGTCGTGGGCGGCGCCGCCCACATGCAGGGCCGATCGGGTGGCGGACCGCCCCCGCGCGACGCCATCTCGGGCGAAGGCCTGCCAGACCGCCGCCGCGAGGTCGGGGTCGAGCAGGAGCGCCCGGGCGAGGTCGACGTGGGGCCAGGCGCGGCACAGGCTGCTGTGACAGACCCGCACGTCGGCGAAGGCCGGCTCTCCGTCGATGAAGGCCATCTCTCCGATGACGTCGCCCGCCTCGAGCGACGCGAGCACCACCGCCGGCCGAGCGCCCACGTCGACCACCTCGAGGCGCCCGGCCTCGATCAGCAGCACCTCGCTCGCCGACTGCCCGCGCCGAAGGACCACCGCGCCCGGCTCGAGGCGCCGGGGCTGCCCCAGCTCGACGAGCTGGCGGCGGGCGCTCGGCGGCAGGTGATCCCAGAAGCTCACGGGTGGTTCCGGCAGACGCGGGCAGCCGAGAACCCCGCCATACGGGGGGGCACAAGCTCCAGCCAGCACCCTCATCGCCGGTTACGAGCCCATTTCGAGCGGTATCGCCCCGGCTACATGCCCCCCCACCCGGCGGGCCACGGTGCTATGGTCCGCCTACGCAGGGGTTATCGATGGGCGGCTTCACGACGGCGACCCAGACCAAGAAGGCTGGCGAATACGGCAGCCAATGGGGTGACGTTGACGAAGATCACGAGACCGACCTCGAATCAGACGAGACCTCGGTCCTCACGAGCGGCCTCGACTTCTCCGGCATGGAGACCCCGGTAGACGACACCGAGTCGAACGGCCCCATCGTCACGCCCATGCCCACGGCCTTCCAGACCCTCCTCGGCCCGGACGGCGACCAGATCGAAGACGACGAGGTCGTTGAAGACGACGAGGTCCTCACCGAAACCCACACCGAGATCGGCACCCTCACCGACACCGACGGCGGCGACGAAGACGAAGACGACTCCGACGACCCCACGGTCTCCGACACCACCACGGGCACGGGCGACGACGACCTCGGCGACGACGACCTCGGCGACGACGACACCCCAGACCTGGGCAAGGTCCTGGGCGAGGGCGACGACAAGGTAGACGACGTCAGCGGTACCACCCAAGTGCAGGTCTCCGACAGCGGCACGACCGCCACGGTCTCCGGCACCAGCTCGGTCGGCGTAAAGGGTGACTCCACCTCGGTCACCGACGACGAGACCTCGGTCGAGACCGACACGTCCGACCCGACCCAGATCGGCGTGAAGAAGGAGACCGGCGGCGGCACGGGCGGCACCGCGGTGTCCACCATCCAGTTCGGCACCCCCGAGTCGGCGATCGACCCGATCCTCACCGACATCTGGGCCCTCAAGACCGGGAGCACGCCCGACGAGCAGGCCGCGTACGCCGAGGCCCGCTTCGGTGAAGTGACGCAAGCCGCCGCCAACAACCAGGCCCTGCTCGACGGCCACGCCGCCACGCTCACGGGCCAGGTCGAGGCGGGGGTCTCCTCGCGGATGGCGCAGATCACGGGTGCCTACGACGCCGCTGTCGGCGCGGTGCAGTCGCAGTTCAGTGGCCTGCGTGGCCAGGTGCAAGCCGCGGTCGACGAGGCGCTGAAGTCCATCTCCGCCGAGGCCACGCGGTCGATCGGCGCCATCGACGGCGCCCTCTCCAGCCAGCTCGGCACCCTCACCGCCGGCTTCGACAAGGCCGCGTCCGACCTCGAGACGGCTCGCTCCACGGGGATCGAAGACTTCACCAAGGCCTGGGAGGCGCGGGTGCAGTCCGTCCGCGACGCGGGCGACCAGCGGGCCCAGCAGGCCATGGACATCGCCAAGGGCCTGGCCCGCGGCTGGACCGGCGGCGACGGCATCGAGGCCGAGCGCAACGACGCCCGGCGCAAGGCCGCCCTCGACGTGGGTAAGAAGTTCTCCACCGAGATCAAGCAGAAGGCCAACCAGGCGGCCGACAGCTTCGCTGGGGGCGCGCAGCACATCCCGGAGGCCGTCAACGAGCTGATCAAGCCGGTGACCGACCAGGTCGCCCAGGCCCGCATCGACACCGAGACCGCGCTGAACGACTCCGCAGCGCAGGCCAAGGCCGAGGTCGAGCGGCAGTCCACCGACGCGCAGGCCCAGGTCCGGCGCGTGGGCCAGAAGGCCAGCGACACGCTGACCAGCCAAGAGGCCGACGCGGTGGGGGCGCTGACCAAGGCCCGAGACCAGGCCACGGCCGCCCTCCAGACCTCCGGCGAGAGCCTCTCGGCCCAGATCGCCGGCGCAGCCGAGACCCTCGGGTCCACCTACGGTGAGGCGCTGGCCCAGCTGCAGGCGCTCATCTGCCTGGGCGACCCGCCCCCGACCGCCGACACCGACGACGCCGTGGCCGCGGCGCTCGACGCCTTCGCCGGCCTGCGCGACGAGCAGATGGCCGCCATGGACGACCGCCTCGCGGCCGGCCTCGCCGAGATGGACACCACGGTGCAGGGCGCCGTCGAGGCCGCGGGGACCACCCGCGACCAGATCATCGCGGCCTCCTCCGATGCGGGCGCCCAGTCGGTGCAGAACGTCAAGAGCGCCGCCACCCAGCTCACCAGCGCCATGAAGACCTACACGTCGGGCGCCGTGAAGCAGCTCGGTGAGATCGCCACCCGGGCGGTCGAGGGGGCCCAGCAGGCCGTCCAGGGAGCCATCTCCGCGATCGGGCAGACCCAGACCGCGTGGATGGGCGACCTCGACAGCTCGAAGGCCACGGTGGTCGAAGAGCTCGACGCCACCGTGGGCAAGGTCCAGGGTGAGGTGCAGTCGGCCGCCGGCAAGGCCGCGGCCGAGATCAAAGAGAAGTCCTGGTGGGAGAAGGCCTGGGACGTCATCGCCTCGGTCGCGTCGGTCATCGTCTCGATCGTCGTGGCCATCGTGGTCTTCGTCGCCGTGGCGGCCTTCATCATCGGCACCTTCGGCGCGGGCGCGGTGGTACTCATCGCCGCCGGCGCGGTCGCCGGCGCGGTCGCGGCCGTGGCCAGCAAGCTCGCCGGCGACGCTACCAAGTCGCTGCTCACCTGGTCCAACCAGTTCAGCAGCGGCATGGACTACCTGCAGGCGGGCATCGTCGGCGCGGTGGGCGGTGGCCTCACGATGGGCCTCGCCGGCGTGGTCGGCCCCATCGCCAACGCCACCATCGGCAGCTTCGGCGGCGCGCTCGCCGACCAGCTCACCGACATGGGCTTGTTCAACGAGAGCTGGAGCTGGGGCGAGTTCTTCGCCGCCGGCACGCTGGGCACCCTGCTCGGCGCCGCAGGCTCCAAGTTCTTCCCCAAGAGCCTGGGCCCGAAGCTCACGAAGTACCTGCTGCCCGGCGGCCGCACGGGCAACAGCTGGAACAGCTTCCAGAGCCTCTGCAAGTCGATGCCCATCCTCAAGACCCTGACCACCCAGGAGCGCGGCGTGCTCTGGAAGCAGATCGTCAGCGGCAAGATCGACGGCACCCCCGAGGAGCTGGTCTCCAAGCCCCTCGAGGAGATCATCAAGATGGCGTCGCCCGACGAGCTCAACCTCGACGACAACCAGAAGAAGGCGAAGAAGATCGAAGACGACAAGGCCAACGACCTCAAAGAGGTCGAGAGCTTCCAGGCCGACTGAGCCGCCGCTCCGGCCCGCTCGCACGCTCCGATCCAGCACAACGCCCGCCTCCAGCGATGGAGGCGGGCGTGTCGCGTGTGGGTGGGGGCCCCGGGACCGAGCTCAGAGGGCGCCGGCCGCGCGCAGGGTCTCGATGTCTTCGAGCACCCGGCCCGGGTGGGTCGAGATGTCGGCCCCCACGTTGTACTCGAGCAGCAGGTCGCCGTTGGCGTCGAGCAGCACGGTCACCCGAAGGGCGTAGGGCTGGGTGTCGGAGAACGCCGCGCCATAGTGCAGCGCCAGCGCCCGGCTCTCGTCGGTCCAGAGCTCGTACTGAAAGCCCTCGTCTTCGGCCCACGCCTGGTTGTCGGCGGGCGAGTCGAAGCTCACACCCACGATCTGCACGCCCAGGGCGTCGAATTCGCTGTAGAGGTCGCGGTACCCGCAACCCTCGACCGTTCAGCCGGCGCTCGCGGCCAGCGGGTAGAACCACATGACCGTGGGCTGGCCCAGCAGATCTTCGCGCGAGCGGGCCGAGCCATCGCGGTTGGCGGCCGTGAAAGTGGGGGCGGGAACGTCGCCGTCGGGGGTGTCGCCGTTGAGGCGGTCACCGCCGCCGTCGGCGCCGTCTGAGGCGCCATCTGCGCCGTCCGAGGCGCCGTCTGCGCCGTCCGAGGCGCCGTCGACGCCGGCGGCCGCGCCGCGGTCGTCCTTGGATGCTGCGCAACCGAGGGCGAGGCTGAAGGCGAGCAGGAGGGGGCTTCGCATCGTGTCTCCGGGTCGCCCCCACCATAGCGCGCGCGTCGCGGACCGCCGACTCAGAGCGACCGGTGCCAGGTCTCCACCGGCATCGCCCAGGCGGCGTCGGTGGTCGGCGACCGACGCCAGTCGGTCGGGCGGCCCCGAGGCGCCTCGGTGACCAGGCTGCCCACCCAGGTCGCGTCGGCGTACACCCGGTCGATCGAGCGCCGGAGCGCGGCCACGTCGTCGGCGGTGACCACCCCGTTGCTGGTCGCCTTGTAGAACTGCACCGTGACCCGGACCGGGAAGCGCGGATCGCGCTCGATCTCGAGGCCGCCCAGCTCCTTGTGGGGCCCCTCGGCCGCGCCGTGTCCGATCACGGCGTCCTCGACGTCGGAGGCGCCCCGCGGCATCGACCGCGGCGCCGACGACGCGGCCGCCATGCTCTCCCCATCGACGCTCTCCGACAGGGTCATCCAGTGGTCCAGCGACGCGTGCTTGAGGGGCACCTGCACCACCAGCACCACGTTGCCGCCATCCTCCCCCGCCGCCGACAGCGGGCCCCCCGGACCGGCGTCCACCCGGCCCGACCGGACGTCGCTCTGACGCACCGCCGTGAACGGGGCCCGCTCCCCGTCGGCGTTGAAGAAGAGCGGCTCGGACAGGTAGCCCTGGTCGTTCTCGATGACCTGCATGCTGGTGCCCTGGCGGCTCGCGACGATGGTAAGCACGGCGGGGTGGTCGGGCCGGGACTGGTAGTTGTAGAGCACCGGCGTGAAGGTGGCCTCGCCGGCTTCGGGCACCGGCAAGAAGCACGCCTGCGCCGAGACCAAGACGGTGTCGTCTCGATCGGCCCACAGGCCACGATGGTCGCCCGACCACGACCGCGGGTCGTGCAGGAAGCGGCGGGTGTCGGCCAGCACATCGGCCAGCGGCACCGCGCGGAGCGCGTCCCGCCCCCACGCGTTGCCCACGGGCAACCAGAAGTCCGAGGCCGGCAGATCCGCGGTGACGTCGGTGAAGTTGTCGAAGCGGAACACCGGCATCGCGTGCAGCGCGCCGTCGGCGTCGCGCACCCCGATGGTCATATCAGAGATATTGGGGCCGACGGACGACCCGGACCAGCGGCCGGTGTCCTCCCACGTGACGTTGACCACGTCGAGCCCCTGGGCGGCCGCGAGCCGCCGCACCTCAGGGTCGAAGGGCATGGCCTCGACCTGGGCGATGGTCTGGTCGAGGTCAGCGCCGCCTCGGGTCGCCTGTGCGGGCGAAGAGGCGAGCAGAGCGGCCCCGATCGCCCCGAGGCTCGCGAGGCCCCCGAGCGTGCGAGCGACACCGAGACGCGCGCGGGGAGCGGGGGGGGACGAGGCGGCGGGCGAACCGGCGG
>JBDQIL010000133.1:0-8094 GCA_040264415.1 Myxococcota bacterium | reverse complement strand
TGGTCGGCGCAGGGCTGGTTGAAGGTCAGGTCTTGAAAGCCGTGGTGTCGGTCGAGCTCGGCCATGCGGTCGACCGCGACGGACGGGCCGCGGTGGGCACAGGCGAAGAGCAGGGCCAGGCTGGCGACGGCCAGCAGCGGGGACAAGCGCATGGGCGGGTCCTGGGGCGAGGGGGGCACACCCGATAGGACGGATCTGCCGCCGCGGAGCACCACCCCATGGCCTCGCCCCCCTCGCTGTCTCCCCGCCTGGCCACCCTGGCCGATCTGGTGCTGCCCGGCGCGCCCTGCGCCGACGTGGGCACCGACCACGGCCAGCTCGCCGCCGCCCTGGTGCTCGACGGCCGCGTGCCGACGGTCATCGCGACCGATCGGGGGGAGCGCCCGCTCGCCGGCGCGCGGGCGCGCATGCAGCAGCGCTGGCGCACCCGACGGGCGGTGACGCTGCGGCTGGGCGACGGCCTGGCGCCGCTGGCGCCCGGCGAGGTGGCCACCATCGTGCTCGCGGGCATGGGCGGCGATCGCATCGTGCGGATCCTCGACGCCCACCCCGAGGTGGTGGCCGCCAGCTCCCGCCTGGTGCTGCAGCCCAACACCGAGGCGGCGGCGGTGCGCGCCTGGGCCGTGGCGCGGCAGCATCGCCTCGAAGACGAGCGCATGGTGAGCGATCAGGGCCGCTGGTACGTCGCCCTGGCGGTGGGCCCCACCGGCCGGCAGCCCGACCTGGGCTGGGATCGGTGGGACCTCACGTGGGGCCCCTTGCTGCGTCAGCGCCATGACCCCGGTCTGCGGCGCTTCCTGGGTGCGGAGCTGCCGCGCGTGGCCCAGGCCCTCGCGCGCGCCCGCGCCGGGGGGGCCGCGCCAGACGCCCTCGCGGCGCTCACCCGCGACCTCCACGCCATCGAAGACGAGCTCGCCCGGCTGGCCATGGCGCCCGGCGGGCTGCACGGCCGGGGCGCGGCGGTGCCCCGGTAGGGGCCCACGCGCGGCGTCTCAGAGGCCGGTGCCCTGGGCAGCGCGGAGCAGCTCGGGGTACCGCTGGTCGGCGGTGCGGATGAGGTGGTCGCTCACCGCCTTGAAGGTGCGGAAGCCCAGGCCGTCGTCGAGGTTCAGCTCCACCGACAGCGAGATCTCGCCGGTGCTCGGGTTGAGCTGGAACTTGCCCAGCAGCAACTCGTAGTTCATGGCCGCGAGCTGGGTGAGCAGCAGCACCATCGCCGACGACGTGGTGGCGTCTTCGAGCCGGAGGTAGTCGGAGACCGCCAAGAACAGCACCTTCTCGTCGGTGAAGAGCTGGACGTTGACCTGGAAGTCGGTGTTGCGGCCGGTGATGGGGGCGCTCAGCACGCTCCCGGCGCTCTGGCTCACGCCCTGGTAGCCGACCCGGGCCATGTACTGCGCGACCACGGCCATGCTGACGTCCGTGGCGAAGTCGGGCGGGGGCGTGTTCTCGAGGCACGCCTCGACCTGACCCTGGAGCTCTTGGTTCTGGTTCTTCAGCACCTCGTTTTCGAGGCGCAACAGCTTGGTGCTGGCGCAGCCTGCGCTGGGCAGGACGGTGGCGAGCAGCGCCCCGGAGAGCAGGGCCGGCAGCAGGCGGGGGGAGCAGGTCACGATCGGGCCCTACCCCTGGTGCGGGTCCATCGCCAGCTACTCACCCGTCACGCTGCGGGTGACGCGCTCGACCTCGAGCGTGCCATCGAGCTCGACGAAGCCGTAGAGGTTGTCGGCCCACTCGGCCTCGAGGCTGCCGTCGGAGACCGCGCCCTCGGCGTCGAAGTCGACCCCCACGAAGCCCAGGTCGATGCTGGCCGAGCCGGTGAGGTCGCCCTCGCTCAGGTCGAGATCGAAGACGTGGGTGGCCTCTTGGTTGAAGCCGAGCAGCGACAGCACGCAGGTGCTGCTGCCGGTGGCGGTCTCGCCCCAGGCGTCGACCGTGATGACCGCGCCGCCCACGCACGAGGTGGTGATGGGGGTGCCCTCGTACTCGCCGGTGGCGTCGAGGATCATGTTGCCGGCGTAGACCCCGGCGTCTTCGTGCTGAACCAGCACGCCGCCCACCGCGTCGGTGACCTGGTCGCCGTTGGGCAGGATGGCGGTGGCGCGGAAGGTGTTCTGCCCGATGGGCAGGTCGTCGAGGTCGGCCACCGCGCCCACCGCCGACCAGTCGGCGTCGATGCTGGTGGTCCAGGTGATGTCGGCGTAGTCCATGGGCGCGCCGTCGGCGTCGAGCAGCTCGGCGGCGAAGGTCACGGTCTCGCCCAGGGGCAGGAAGGCGCCGTCGGCCGGCGAGACGATGGCGAGCGTGGCGCCGTCGAAGTCGGCGGGGTCGACCTCGTCTTCCCCGTCGCTGGTGTCGCCGCCGACGGTGTCGTCGTCCACGACGCCGTCGGGCGCGTTGCGCCCCTCGCTGAAGTCGGGGGTGCAGCCGATGGCGAGAAGCAGCGGGACAAGTGCGGATGCGCGCATGGTGGACTCCGGGGTCGCCCCAGGGTGCCACGCGCCCCGAGGCCCCGCAACCGCCGCCCGTCAAGCGATGGTGCGGAACCGGGCGCCTCAGCGCTCGGGGATGGCGGAGGGCCAGGTGAGGTCGAAGAGATCGAAGCCCTCGCGGAGCTTCTGCAGCACCAGCTGGCTCTCGTCGGAGTGCATGGTGCGCGTCTCGACCGCCGAGTCGAGCTCGTCGCGGGTGGGCAGCACCTCGGCGGGGTTCACGCCCTGGCGCCGGGCCTCGCGATCGAGCACGTCCTCCATCCGAAGAAAGAACGTGCGCATCTCCTCGCGGTAGTCGCCCTCTTCGTCGGTGATGGGGCCGGAATTGCCGTTGTCGGTGACCCCCGCGATCTGGGCGGGCTCTGCGAGCACCACGGCGAAGACGACGTAGCCGATCGCGACGTTCATCAGCAGCGACAGCGCCGAGAGGCCCAGGCTGAGGCGCAGGAGCGTGGGCGTGCGGTCGGTCTTGGCGGGCGGGGCGGGGTCGCTCATGGCCCCGCGAATAACGGCTCTGGACCGCGCGCGGGCGCCGACGCGGACGGCTCCCCGCCCTCGTGTGTTAGACCCCACGGCAATCGCCCCTCGGAGGTCTGGTCCATGACGCTGTCTCTCATCCTGTCCCTGTTGGCACCGGTGGCTCTCGCCGACGACGCCCCCGAATGCGACGCCAAGGCCCTGTCGGCGGAGATGGCCGAGGCCTCG
The DNA here is from genome assembly GCA_040264415.1 of Myxococcota bacterium. Classification (GTDB taxonomy): domain Bacteria; phylum Myxococcota_A; class UBA796; order UBA796; family UBA2385; genus M30B51. The sequence goes on along the minus strand of JBDQIL010000133.1, from coordinate 4,897 downwards.
CCCCTGCAGGCCGCCGAGGTCTTCCAGAAGCTGGCCGCCTGCGACCCGGGCATGGCCAAGGCGGCCGCGAGAGACGCGCTGCCCACCTTCCTGGGCGGGCCCGAGGGCAACGGCGCCATGGTGGCGGCCATCCAGGTGGGCGCCCCCAACCCCGCCATCGCCTGGATCGATGGGCTGCAGTCCGACGAGCGCGCCAAGGCCATCGGCGCGCTGGGCGAGGCCTGCGGCGACAGCCCGGCTATCCAGGGCTTCTTCGTGAAGCGGGCGTCCACGCTGGGCGCCGACTTCTGGGAGCAGCGCTGGTACCGCGCCCTCGCGGCCTGCCCGGTGCCCGCGGTCCAAGATCTGCTCGCCGCCGAGCTCGATCGGGGCCTCGGCGCCGATCGCTCGCGCTTCTTCGCGGTGCTCGACACCTACGCCCGCGGCTCGGGTGGCCAGGCCATCCCACGCCTCAAGGGTCTGCTCTCGGGCACCAAAGACGCCGAGGCCCAGGCGCGCATCGTCTCGTCTTTCGCGGCCGCAGCCCGCGTGGGCTCGGTCGAGGGGATCGACGCGGGCGCGGCCAGCGCGGCCGTCGCCGCGCTGACCGAGCTCGCACCGGGCCTGCAGGTCAAGGCCGTCGATCAGGCCCGCCTCACGCTGCAGGCGCTGGGCGCCGAGCAGGCCGCCGACGAGCTCGCCAAGACCCGCTACCAAGACAAGGTGGGCAAAGACGGCAGCATCCTCTGGGGCACCGTGGTGCTCGAAGACGCGCAGTGCAAGAACGGCAAGCGCTACCAGCGGGTGCACGTCGCCGAGGTCACCGAGCCGGGTCGCACCTGGGCCGATCAGCTCAAAGAGAAGGTCGCCGCCTCGGCCGACGTCTCCTTCGAGCTCGACCTCGCCGCCAAGTGCAAGGGGGAGGGCACCGTGACGGTGATCGTGCCGTCCGAGCCCTTCGCCGACCGCGCCGCCTTCAAGGCGTGGGCTGGCGAGCAGGTCGAAGGCGTGAAGGCCGAAGACGCCAAGAAGTTCATCCGGATGGACGCAGACGCCCTCAACCTCTGAGGGCGGCGGCCCACGCGGTGGCGCCCCCTGCTGGGGGCCACGGGCTCTCGATCAGCCCGCGCCGTCGTCGCTCACGGCGGCTCGGAGCGCGGCCAGCCCCGCGGAGCGGCCGAGCGCTTGGAAGGGCGCGGCGGCCTCGCCGTGCGGTCCGCAGAGCCACATCCCGTGGGGCAGGTCGGTGCGCTGCGGGCCGGTCCAGCCGGGGCGAGACCGGATGGCATCGAGCTGGGCCCGGGCGGCCGCGGTCTGCGCAGCCTCCTCGGGGCTCGCGTGGAAGAAGACCTGGGTGGTGCCGGGGTAGGCGCTGCAGACGGCGCAGCCCCAGCGTCTGGCGGCGAAGCGGGGGGGGATGGCCAAGGCGGGCTCCGATCAGGGGGAGATGAGGGGACGGGAGGACTCGGCGGTCCACTCCCACATGCCGCCGTCGTAGTTGGCCGCGTACGGGTGACCGAGGCTGGCGAGCGCGGCCCAGGCGAAGGCCGACCGCACCCCCCCGGAGCAGGCGGTGATGACCGGCCGGTCGAAGGGCACGCCGGCGTCGACCACCCGCGCCCGCAGGTCGTCGGGCGGCCGAACCACGCCGTCGTCCCCGTACAGGTCGCGCCAGTACAGGCTGCGCGCGCCCGGCAGGTGCCCGCCGCGGGCCTCGCCGTAGGGGGTGGCGCCGGAGAACTCCTCCGGGCTGCGGGCGTCCCAGAGCGAGGCGGTGCCGGCCTGCACCGCCACCCGGACCTCGGCGAGGGTCGCGCGCAGGTGCGGTCGGAGCGCGGGCCGGGGCCCCAGCTCGCGGGCCGCTCCGCCGCCCCGCAGCTCGCCCAGCGCGTCGATGGTGCGGTCGAGCACCACCACGTCGTCGTAGCCGAGCCACGCGAGGGTCCAGGCCAGGCGGCCCTCCTCACCGAAGCCGCCGCGGCCGGGGCCCGCGACGACCACCGGCGCGCCGAAGCGCAGCCCGGAGCGGCGGAGCGACGCCACCATGGCGTCGGTGTCGTCGGTCACCCGGCCGGTGCGAAGCCAGCCGTCACGCCAGCGGGTCCACTGAAAGCCGACCGCCCCCCGCACCGGCCGGGTGGTGCGGTCGACCAGGCCCCGCGTGTCGAAGACCGGCGCCCCCCGCGCCGCGAGCTCGCGGGCCTGCTCCGGCGCGGCAAAGCGAACGCGTGGGCGGGCAGCGGCCGGCTCGGACATCGCCTCAGCCAGTGATCTGTGCAGCGGGGCGGCCTGCGCTGGGGCCGTCGCCGTCGCCGTCGGCGTCGGGGTCGGGCCCAGGCACCCGCTCGAAGGTGATGTCGTCGCCGTCGACGTCGACCATCACCGTGTCCCGCGGGCCGTAGTTGCCCGACACGATGGCCTTCGACATGGGGTTGAGCAGGTACTGCTGGATGGCGCGCTTCAGGGGCCGGGCGCCGAACATGGGGTCGAAGCCGGCGTCACACAGCGCGGTGCGGGCCCCGTCGGTGACCTCGATGTCGAGCTGCCGCTGGGCGAGCAGTCGCTGCACCCGCTTGAGCTGGATCTTGAAGATGTGGTCCATGTTCTCGCGGGTGAGCGCGTCGAACACGATGACGTCGTCGATCCGGTTGAGGAACTCGGGCTTGAGGGTGCGCCGAAGCTCCTCCATCACCCACTTCTCGGCCTTCTCGCGGTCGCCCTGGGCGTCCATGATCCGCCGGCTGCCGATGTTCGAGGTCATGATGACCACGGTGTTCTTGAAGTCGACGGTGCGGCCCTTCGAGTCGGTGAGCCGGCCGTCGTCGAGCACCTGGAGCAGGATGTTGAACACGTCCTGGTGGGCCTTCTCGATCTCGTCGAGGAGCACCACCGAGTACGGGCGCCGGCGCACGGCCTCGGTCAGCTGGCCGCCCTCGTCGTAGCCGACGTATCCGGGGGGCGCCCCGATGAGCCGGGCGACCGTGTGCTTCTCCATGTACTCGGACATGTCGATGCGCACGATGTTCTGGTCGTCGTCGAAGAGGAACTCGGCGAGCGCCTTGCACAGCTCGGTCTTGCCCACGCCCGTGGGTCCCAAGAAGATGAAGCTGCCGATGGGGCGCTGGGGGTCTTGCAGCCCGGCGCGGGCGCGGCGCACGGCGTCGGAGACCGCGACGATGGCGTCATGCTGGCCCACGACCCGCTGATGAAGGTTCTCCTCCATCTTGAGCAGCTTCTCTTGCTCGCCCTGCTTGAGCTTGTTGACCGGGATGCCGGTCCACTTCGACACCACCGTGGCGATGTCTTCAGCGGTGACGATCTCGCGCAACACGCCGCCGTCTTCGCCCTGCAGCTCGTGCAGGCGTTGGGTGGCCTGCTCGATCTCGGCCTGGAGCTGGGGGATCTTGCCGAACTTGAGCTCGGAGGCGGAGGCGTAGTCGCCCTGACGCTCGGCGACTTCGGCCTGGTGCGTCATCTCCTGCAGCTTCTGCTGGCCGGCCTTCATGGTGTCGAGGGCCTGCTTCTCGGCGTTCCACTGAGCGCGCAGCTCGCGGGACTGCTCTTCGAGGTTCGCGATCTCCTCGCGCATGGTGTCGGCGCGCTCGAGGGCGGCGCGGTCGGTCTCGCGCGCCAGGGCCTCGAGCTCGACCCGCATGCCGCGCACCTTGCGCTCGAGGGTGTCGATGGGCGCCGGCAGGCTCTCGATCTCCATCTTCAGCCGGCTGGCGGCCTCGTCGATGAGGTCGATGGCCTTGTCGGGCAGCTGGCGGTCGGAGATGTATCGATCGGAGAGCGTGGCGGCGGCGAGGATCGCGTCGTCGGTGATCTTGATGCCGTGGTGGGTCTCGTACTTCTCCTTGATGCCGCGCAGGATCGAGATGGTGCCCTCGACCGTGGGCTCCTCGACCAGCACCGGCTGGAACCGGCGCTCGAGGGCCTTGTCTTTCTCGACGTGCTTGCGAAACTCGTCGAGGGTGGTCGCGCCGATGCAGCGCAGCTCGCCGCGGGCCAGCGCCGGCTTGAGCATGTTGCCCGCGTCCATCGAGCCCTCGGACTTGCCCGCGCCCACCATGGTGTGGAGCTCGTCGATGAAGAGGATGACCTTGCCGTCGCTGGCCTCGATCTCCTTGAGCACCGACTTGAGGCGCTCCTCGAACTCGCCGCGGTACTTCGCGCCGGCGAGCAGGGCGGCGAGGTCGAGGCTGAGCACGTCTTTGCCCTTGAGCGACTCGGGCACGTCGTCGGTGGCGATGCGCTGGGCGATGCCTTCGACGATGGCCGTCTTGCCCACGCCCGGATCCCCGATCAGCACCGGGTTGTTCTTGGTGCGCCGCGACAGCACCTGCAGCGTGCGCCGGATCTCTTCGTCGCGCCCGACCACGGGGTCCATCTTCCCGGCGCGGGCGTCGTCGGTCATGTTGCGGGTGAACTTCTCGAGCGACTCGTACTGGCTCTCGGCCTCTTCACCGGTGACCGACTGGCCCCGCCGCAGGATCTTGAGGGCCTCCATGAGGCGGTCCTGGGTGAGGCCGTAGTCGCGCAGCAGCTGGCGCGGCTTGTCGTTGACCTCGCCGATGGCGATGAAGAGCACCTCGGAGGCGACGTGGGTGTCGCCCAGGTCGCGCGACATCTTCTCGGCGGCGTCGATCACGGCGCGCGCCTGCCGGGAGAGGTTCGCGCGGGCCTGGCCCGAGACCTTGGGCAGCGCGTCGAGCAGCCCGGCGGCCTCGCGGCGGAACTGATCCATCGGGATGCCGACGTGCTTGACCAGCGAGCCCACCACGCCCTTGTCCTGCTCGAGGAGGGTCATCAGGAAGTGGTGCGGCCGGATCTCGGGGTTGCCCAGCTTTCCGGCGAGGTTCTGCGCGTCGCTGATGGCCTCGCGGGCCTTGACGGTGAAACGGTCGTACTTCATGAG
>JBDQIL010000132.1:0-8146 GCA_040264415.1 Myxococcota bacterium | reverse complement strand
GTTCCCGCCCGACCCGGCCGACCACGGCGGCCCGCCGCTCGAGGGGCTGGCCCCCGCCGCCTATGCCGACTGGCTGCGCGCCGATCCCGCCCGCATCGACCTGTGCGCGGCCGGCGTGCTGGGCGGCGGCAACTTCCACGGCGAGCCGCTGGCCATCGTGCTCGACACGCTCAAGATCGCCATGGCCGAGGTGGCGAGCATCTCGGAGCGCCGCATCGCGCACCTCACCGACCCCAACCACAGCGCCGGCCTGCCGGCCTTCCTGGTGAAGGACTCGGGGCTGCACTCCGGCTACATGATCCCCCAGTACACCGCCGCGGCCCTGGTCTCCGAGAACAAGGTGCTGGCGCACCCCTCGAGCGTCGACTCGGTGCCCACCTGCGCCAACACCGAGGACCACGTGAGCATGGGCACCACGGCCGCGCGGCACGCGCTGCAGCTGGTGGAGAACGTGCAGAACGTGATCGCCATCGAGTTGCTGACCGCGGTGCAGGCGCTGGGCTTTCGCGAGCCCCTGCGGCCCGGTCACCGGCTGCGCGCCGTGCTCGACTACGTGACCGATCCCGCCCGCGGCGCCCTGCCCCACCTCGACCAAGACGCGGTCATGCACCCGCGCTTTCGGCAGATGCGACGGGTGATGGCGCGGCCCGACTTCCGGGCGCTGCTGCTCGAGCGCTGAGGCCGGCCGTGATCAGCGCGCGGCGGTGCGGGCCAGGGCGTCGCGCACGGCGTCGATCAGGCCGTCGCGGGAGACCTCCCACTGGGCGGGGCGCTCCTCGACCCACTGGGCGCGGTCTTCGATGCCCTCGCTGAGCTGCTTGCCCAGCGCGAGGTCTTTGAGCTGCACCACGCCGCGGTCGAACTCGTCGCCGCCGGCGATGATCGCCAGCGGGCTGTTTCGGCGGTCGGCGTACTTCATCTGGGCGCCGAAGCCCTTGGTGCCCAAGTACATCTCGGCGCGGATGCCCGCGGCCCGGAGCTCGGCGACCATCTTCTGGTAGAGCGGCGCGCGGCGCTTCGACATGACCGTGACCACCACCGGGCCCTCCCAATCCGACGAGACGCGGCCCTTGGCTTGCAGGGCGGCGAGCAGGCGGTCGACGCCCACGCTGCCGCCGGTGGCCGGAACGGGTTGCCCGATGAAGCGCTGCACCAGGCCGTCGTAGCGGCCGCCCGAGGCCACCGAGCCGTAGTTGCGCATGCGGCCCTTCTCGTCGGGCACCTGGAAGGTCAGCTCGCACTCGAAGACGGGGCCCGTGTAGTACTCGAGGCCGCGCACGATGGAGGGCTCGAAGCCCACCCGGTCGCTGCCGAAGCCCGCCGCGTCGAGCAGCTCGTGGATCTCGGTGAGCTCAGCGATGCCGTCTTCGCCGGCCGCCGAGCCGTGGACGGCCCGCCCCATGGCCTCGAGGACCGCGCCGCGGTCGCTGTCTCCGCCCGACCGCAGGCCGCCCTGCAAGAAGGCCAGGATGCGGTCGATCTGGGCCGGCTCGAGGCCGGCGCCCTTGGTGAAGTCGCCCGACGGGTCGCGTCGGCCGGCCCCGAGCAGCAGGCCGACGCCCTCCACCCCGAACTTGTCGAACTTGTCCATGGCGCGGAGCACGGTGCCCACGGCGGCCGACTCGGCGCCGAGGCCCACGACCTCGAGCAGCCCGTTGAGCACCTTGCGGTTGTTGACCTGTACGCGGTAGTCGCCGGCGGGGATGCCCAGGGCCTCGAGGGCCTGGCTCATCACCATGCACACCTCGCCGTCGGCGGCGACCGACTTGGTGCCCACGGTGTCGAAGTCGCACTGCACGAACTCGCGGAATCGCCCGGGGCCCCACTTCTCGACCCGCCACACCGGACCCACCTGGTAGCGGCGGAACGGCCGCGGCAAGGTCTGGTGGTGCTGGGCGTAGTAGCGAGCGAGGGGCGCGGTGAGGTCGTAGCGCAGCGCGACCCACTCGTCGTAGTCGGCCTCAAAACTGAAGATTCCCGCATCAGGCTGGTCATCGGCCTCGGGCAGGAACTTGCCGAGCGACTCGACGTACTCGATGGCTGGAGTCTCGAGGGGCTCGAAGCCGTGGAGCTCGTAGATGCCGCGCAGGGTCTCGAGCATCGACCGGCGCGCCTCGACGTCGGCCGCGGTCTGATCGCGGAAGCCGCCGGGGATGCGGGGGCGGATGCGGCGCGTCTTGGCCATGACGAGATCTCCCGAGCTTCAGGGGGGTGGGCGACGGCCACCCCGGCCGCGCCCAAGGGCGCGGCGCGGTCGGGGATTGACGACATCGCAGGTGGTACCATGGGAGGGACTTGAACCCTCGACCTCCTGATCCACAGTCAGGCGCTCTGCCAACTGAGCTACCACAGCACGTTCAACCTGCGTTGCCTGAAGACCTCTGGGGGCGCGCGGAGCGCACCCGGCGGGGTCGCCGAACAGGCGCCGCCATGGATAATCGAACGGCCACCAGCGGGCAACCGTGGGCCGATCATCGCGGGGCTTTCGTGCGGGAGTCCGACCGAGAGTGCGCCGTTCATGCGCGCAATCCCGCTCAGCGTCGCGCTTGTTCGAGGAGGGTGCGGCGATGGGGCGCGAGCCAGCCAGCCGCGCGCCGCTCCCATCCTTGCGCCGCGAAGAGGCGAGCCTCGTCGGCCTGATGGAGCGCTGCGGCTGCTGCTGCGGCGACCGCCCAGGCGTCGGGCCAGGGGGTCTTCATGGCGGGCTCCACCAGAGCGAGCGCCTGGGCGGGGTCTCGGCGGAGGAGGGCCTCGGCGGCCCCCACGCGGGCGGCCGTGGCGGCCTGGGCGGGCAGGCCGTCGAGCCGGCGGGGGAGCGCGCCCAGGGAGGTCTGGAAGGCGGTGATGGCATCGCCCGGTCGGTCTTGGAGGAGCAGGGCCTCTCCCAGCCGGAGCGAGGCCATCCACGACGTCGCGCCCGCCGAGACCTCGTCGCGCTGGGGCAGGCCGCGGGCCGCGAGGGCGCGGCGGGCGGCGGTCTCGGCGGCCCGCAACCGCTTGCGGCGCACCCCGCCCCGGGCGCTGCCGGCCTCGGCGAGGGCGACTGTGGCGTCGAGCAGATCGAGGTTGGGGTGCCGCATCCCCCAGCCCGCCGCGGTGGTCAGCGCCGCCCGGGCGCCCTTCACGTCGCCGTCGCCCAGGTGCTGGTCGAGGGCGATGGCCACGAGCGTGACGGTCGCGGGCGGGAGGGGCAGGCCGGCGGCGTGGCGCGCCTCGAGGCGCCGCCAGCCCTCGCGGGCGGCGGTCGCGGCCCGCTCGGCGTCACCGGCCCGGGTGGCGTCGCGGGCCAGGTAGCAGAAGGGCGAGGCGTCGAGCGGCTCGGCCGACTCGGTCATCGACCGCAGAATCGACAGGTTTCGTGCGTGCTTTCGCTCGGTCAGCTGGGGATCGAGGGCGTAGCCCAGGTGCAGGATGGGCGCGTCGATGGGCCGCCGAACCAGCGCGCGATCGGGGGCCTCGAGGCGCTCGTGCAGGGCGCCGGCCCATCGCAGGTCGGGGGCCAGGCGGAAGAGGCGCGCGAGCAGCACCGGCTCGCCCAGGCGATCGCGGCCGCTCAGCACGTCGCCCGGGCGGGCGTCGAGCGCGCTGGCGTTGTGCAGCGGCAGCAGGCCCACGTCGAGGTCGTCCTGGGCCATCGCGGCGCGCAGGGCCGGGCCGGCGCCGGGGGCCAGGCGCTCGTCGGCGTCGAGCACGAGCATCCAGCCTGGCTCGAGGGCGGCGAGGCCGGCTTGGCGCGCGGCGGCGAAGTCGTCGGTCCAGGGGTGGTCCACCACCGTGGCGCCCGCGGCCTTCGCGAGGGTCGCGGTGCGGTCGCGGCTGCCGGTGTCCACGACGACGATGCGGTCGACCACCCCGTGGACCGACGCCAGGCAGGCGGGCAGGAGGGCGGCTTCGTCGCGGGCGATCAGGCAGAGCTGGAGGTGCGGCATGGGCGCAGCCTACCGCGCGCGGGTCAACCGCCGGGGGCGAGGGCCTGCCAAGTGGACCGGGCCCACCGGCGAGCGTGGCGCAGCGCGGCCTGGAGGGGGTCGCCGATCGCGCGGGCGTCATCGCCGGAGTCGCCGGAGTCGCCGGAGTCGCCGGAGTCGCCGGAGTCGCCGGAGTCGCCGTCGCCGGAGTCGCCGGAGTCGCCGGAGTCGCCGTCTGCGCCACCGTCGGTGCCGTCGGAGCCGTCGGAGCCGTCGGCGCCGTCGGTCTCGTCTGCGTCATCTCCATCGTCGGTGGCGCCGAAGCCGCCGTCGTCATCGAACTCCTCCCCCTCTTGGCCGCCGTGGACGGGCCCGTCACAGCTCGCCAGGGCCAGGGCGAGCAGCAGCGGCAGGGGGCGGAGACGCGGAGACATGACACCTCGGGGTACTCCTGCACTTTGGCCGCTCTGGTGGCCAGCGGCAAGGGCGTTGGCGCCCCTCGAGGGCTTTGGCCCGGGCCGGGTGCGGCGGCGCTTCGGCCGTGGGCCTCGGGGCGCGTCGTGTAGGATCCCCCCCCTCGGGAGCCCCCATGGACCCTGCCCTCGCCGACCCCACCTTCCTCAGCCTCGTGCCCGCGCTGGTGGCCATCGTGCTGGCCTTCGCGACTCGGCAGGTGGTGCCCGCGCTGTTCCTGGGCATCGTGTCGGGCGGCCTGGTCTTGTGGATCCAGACCGGCGACGTGGCCCGGGCCAACGTCATCACCGAGTTCTTCTTGCCCGCGCTCGGCTCGAAGTCCTACGCCAAGATCCTGCTCATCTACCTGTGGAGCCTGGGCGGCCTGCTGGGGTTGTGGGAGAAGACCGGCGGGGCCTTACACTTCGCGAAGGTGGTGGGGGCGATGGTGGCCAAGGGCCCGCGGTCGAGCCTGGTGTTCGCGTGGGTGCTGGGCTGCGTGTTTCACCAAGGCGGCACCGTGAGCACCGTGCTCGCCGGCACCACCGTCAAGCCCGTGGCCGACAAGCACCGGGTGAGCCACGAAGAGCTGGCCTATGTGGTGGACTCCACCGCCTCTCCGGTGGCGACGGTGCTGCCCTTCAACGCCTGGCCCGCGTACGTGGCGGCGCTGGTGGCCGGCACCATCCCCCTCATCGCCGACGAGTCGGCGGGCGCCTCGTGGTTCCTGCAGTCCATCCCGTACAACTTCTACGCGGTCTTCGCGGTGCTGGGCACGCTGCTCTTCGCCCTGGGCGTGTTGCCGCCCTTCGGCAAGATGAAGGCGGCGCGCGACCGGGCCCGGGCGAGCGGCGCCCTGGATCGGCCGGGCGCCAAGCCCATGCTGCCGTCCACCGACGCCGGGGTCGACCCCGCCAACGCCGCGGCGGCTGGCTACACGCCGTCGCTGGCCGACTTCCTGGTGCCCATCGGGGTGCTGCTGGGCATGGCGGTCATCCCGTACATGCTGGGCCGGGCGGGCGTCATCGACGATGGCGACTGGATCAACGAGGCCTTCTTGTGCAGCGTGCTGTCGGCCATGGCCGTGGCGCGGATCCGCGGTCTGCCCTTGGGTGAGATCATCGACGGCTTCATCGAGGGGTGCCGGTCGATGACCATCGGCGCCATCGTGCTGGGGCTGGCGGTCACCATCGGCACCGTGGCGAAGCAGCTCGACACCGCGAGCTACCTGGTGAGCGTGATGGGCGACAGCTTCCCCATGCTGGCCCTGCCGGCGCTGCTGATGGGGCTCTGCATGTTCATCGCCTTCGCGACGGGCAGCTCGTGGGGCACCTACGCGGTGGTGTTCCCGGTGGCGCTGCCGCTGGCCTACGCCGTGCTCCCCGACCCCACCTACCTGCACATCTGCTTCGGGGCGGTGCTGGGCGGGGCCGTGTTCGGCGACCAGTGCTCGCCCATCAGCGACACCACCATCCTCTCCAGCATGTTCACGGGCTGCGATCTGATGGACCACGTGCAGACCCAGATGCCGCTGGCGCTGGGGGCGGCCGGCCTGGGGGCCGCGGCGAGCACCCAGGCGGTGGTGGTGCTGGTGTAGGAGGGCGGCGGGGCGCGCGTGGACCGACCGCACGCAGCGCCACCACGCGCCAGGGCTCGCCGCCGTCCACCGTCGCAACCGTCGGGTTGGACCGGTCCTGACGGGTCATCCAAGCGCGAAACCCTGCCCGCTGCGAGACCCTCCCCGCTGCGAAGCGCAGCCCACAGCGACCGCTCTCTGCGGGTGCCATCGCCCCTTTCATCCAATTATCATGTGCGGGCCTGTCCCGAACGCCCCCGGAAGGAGCCCCCGTGTCCGACTCCCCTCCACGCCGCCTGGTCCTCAAGGGGCTGGGCGCCACCGCCGTCCTCGCCACCGCCCCGATCGGGTGTGGCGACAAAGAGTCGGAGGCGCGCTGGTCTCGCCCCGAGGGCGGGTCGTTCACCCCCGATGACTCCGACTCCGGCTCGGGCGACGGGTCGGATGGCGCCGCCGACGGCACCGACGGCACCGACGGCGCCACCGACGGCTCGGATGGCACCGAGCCGCCGGTCGCGCGCGACCAGTTCAACGTGCTCTACATCTCGAGCGATGAGCTGAACTACAAGTACCTGGGCCACCGCGGCCACCCCGAGGCCCACACCCCGCGGATCGACGCCCTGGCGGCCGAGAGCCTGCAGCTCACGCGGGTCTACTGCAGCTTCCCGTCCTGCGCGCCCACGCGCCAGAGCCTGCTCACGGGCCTGTATTCGCTGGAGCACGGGCAGTTCAGCAACGCCTACCGCTTCAGCGAGCTCTACCCGACGCTCCCGGCCCTCTTCACCGCGCAGGGCTTCCGCACGGCCAACTTCGGCAAGATGCACACCTGGAACGACGAAGAGAACCTCACCTTCGGCTTCGAAGACCTTCTGTCCAACAAGTCTGGCCCCCGCTGGGACGCCGTCGTCGAGAGCTACGTGGGCGACCTGCCGCCCCCGTCCGAAGACCCGGTCGAGGGCCCCCAGTTCCGCGACATGCCCTACTTCTTCGGCGGCAAGCCCCTCGATCACGTCGAGCTCGACGACGACTGGGCGCTGGTGCACGAGGCCATCGAGTGGATGCGGGCGAATCAGGGCGAGCGCTTCTTCCTCTACGTCTCGCTGCGGGCCCCGCATTACCCCTTCAACCTGCCGCGCGACTACTACTACCTCTACGATCCCGCCAGCATCGCGCTCCCCGAGATGGTGCCCGACGATCGCTCCGACAGCCGGCTGGCCACGCACTACTACGCCGACGGCAACTGGGCTGAGATGAGCGAGTCCGACACGCGGCTCGTGCTCGCGCGCTACCTCGGCGCCATCGCGTGGCTCGACCACCTCGTGGGCATCCTGCTCGACGAACTCGACGACCTCGGCCTCGCCGATCGCACCGTGGTGGCGTTCACCACCGACCACGGCGACATGTGCGGCGAGAAGGGCCTCTGGCTCAAGAACGTGTTCTTCGATTCGTCTGCACGAAAGCCCTTCTTGGTTCGCATGCCCGGCCACATCACCCCCGGCGAAGACGACCTGCCGTTGGGTGAGGTCGACCTCTGGCCCACCATGGCCGGCCTGGTGCAGGCCACCGAGGGCCTCGCCGAGATGGACATCTCGGGCCAAGACCGCAGCGCGCTGCTGCTGGGTGAAGACGCCGAGCGCCCTCCCTACACCTTCAGCATCATCGGGGGCCCGGACGAGACCACCGGCATGCCGTGGGTGGTGATGGCGGTGGGCCCTCGGTACAAGCTGTGGCGGTTTCACAGCTACCCCTGGCAGCCCGACGCCTACGAGATGTGCGACCTGGTGGCCGATCCCGACGAGACCGAGAACATCTACGACCAGGCCGAGGTGGCCGAGGTGCGGGCGCTGATGGAGATCGCCCTCGACGAGTGGCTGGCTGGACTGCGCGACCCCATCGTGGCGCCCGAGCGCGTGGTCCCGGCCGTCGCCGAGCACTGAGCCGCCCCGTCGACGGCTGCCCGCCGACCGTTCACCCGGCGATCCCGACCGCTCAACCCGTCGGCGAGCCCCGTCGTCGCTCCGCCGCGCCATGGTCTCCCCCCAAGGAGGCCCCATGCGCGCGCTCGCTCCCCGCCCGATCACCGGCTCCCCCATGGCCTGGGCGCGAGCATGGGGCCTCCTTGGGGGGAGACCATGGCGCGGCGGAGCGACGACGGGGCTCGCCGACGGGTTGAGCGGTCGGGATCGCCGGGTGAACGGTCGGCGGGCAG
>JBDQIL010000131.1:0-8203 GCA_040264415.1 Myxococcota bacterium | reverse complement strand
CGACTTCGCCCGGTGGGTGGGTGGGTCGATGAGAAGGCCCTGATCGCGCCGAGGGGTGAATTGCGGCACGATTCTTGCTGCACAGTGGGGGGACCGCACGCCGGTCCGACCCCAGCCTTGGAAGCCCGCGATGATGACCCTCTCGAACACCCCTGCCTCGGACTCCCTCCTCCAGAGCCGCAATCAGGTGGTCGCCCGCAGCTTCTACCGACAGCTGCGCTCCGAGGGCTTCTCGCACCGCCAGATCATCGAGCTCTCCGCCGCCCTCATCGACCTGGTGACCGACGATCTGCGAGAAGAGCAGGACGCCCCCGAGGCTCGCTGAGTCGCGCCGCGCCGACTCAGCCTGGCGGCGCCACCCGGTCGAGGGTGGGGTCGAGGTCGAGCGACTTCAGGAGCTCCCGCCACTCGCGCTTGCTCAGGTCGGTCTGGTCTCGCGCGACGGGGTGCCCGCGCAGCAGCTTGCGCACCACGTCGAGGCCCGCCGCTGACAAGAAGGCGCCGCCCATTCGGTAGTCTTGGAAGGCCTCCCACGTGAGCGGCACCCAGTCGGCGACCATCTGGCCGATGACCTCGCCGTAGACCCGGATCTCGTACTGGGCGTGCGGGTGGAGGCGCAGCCGCAGGAAGTGCAGCAGGTTGTGCAGGTCGATCTTCCAGTACCACTGCGTGTACAGGCCGACGCCCAGGTTCACGCGGGCCAGCTCGCGGGCCAGATCGAAGTCGTTCATCAGGCCGGCGTAGGTGTCGTAGGCCTGCTCGGCGTCACGTCGCAGCAGGGCGAGCACCTCAGCCGACTGCTCGGCGGTCAAGGCCGCGCCCCGCCCCTGCTTGTTGCTCTTGGCCTGCACCGCGAGGTGCTCGGGCTCGGGCAGGTAGAACTCGCGGTCGAGCACCGAGTATCGGGCGCTGATCTCGTTGACGTTCGCGGTGCGGTGCCGGATCCACTGGCGCGCCACGAAGATGGGCAGCTTGACGTGGAGCTTGAGCTCGCACATCTCGAAGGGCGAGGTGTGGGCGTGCCGCAGCAGGTAGCGGATGAGGCCGCGATCTTCGCGCACCTTGCGGGTGCCCTTGCCGTACGACACGCGGGCGGCCTGCACGATGGCCGCGTCGTCGCCCATGTAGTCCACGAGGCGGACGAAGCCGTGATCGAGCACCGGCACGGGGGTGAAGAGGCGCTCCTCGAGCGCGGGCACCGTGGGGCGGCGGGTGGTGTGGGTCTGCTGTCGGGCCTGGTCGAGGGCGGCCTGATCCTCGGGGGTCAGCTTCACGGCGGCTCCGGGGGCGGGGCGCCTAGCTAACGGCTCGCTGGCGCTGCCGGGCGCTGCACCGCAGCCCGGGCGGGGCGTGGCATCGGTCGGCCTGCGGGCTACGGTCGCCATGGACCGCTCGGTCGCCATCGCGCCGGGCCCGACACGGCAGACCCCATGGACCGCGCCCGGATTCGCCGCATCCACGACGCCGCCGCCGCCCGCGGCGACAGCTCCTACATCGACCCGTCGTCGGGGCTGCTGGTGATGACCGCCGCGCACCACCGCCGCCGGGGGTTCTGTTGCGGCGCCGGCTGTCGCCACTGCCCCTACACCACAGCCGAGCAGGCGGCGGCCGGCCGACCCACCGACACCCCAAGCTGGGAGCAGGGCGCCTGAGCCGGGCCGCGAGCGGTTAGCATGCCTGCCCCACCCGGAGGCCCCCATGGCGGACGCAGGCGCGCTGGCAGACAAGGCGATGGAGGCCCTTCGGGGCGACGATCCGATGAAGGCCGCGCAGGCCCTCCAGGCGGCGCTGGCCGAGGACCCCGAGCGCCTCGACTTCATTCACGCCCTCGCGGTCACCGAGCTGCGGTTGGGGGAGCCCCAGAGCGCCCTCGCGCTCACCATGCAGGGCGAGCAGGTGGCCCGCGCAAAGGCCGATGAGCAGGCCGGGATGCTGCTGCCGCAGCTCTTGTTGGCCCGCGCGGCGGCCTGCGAAGACCTGCAAGACCCCGCGGGCGCCCAGGCCGCGTTCGACCAGATCCTGGCCCACGAGCCCGAGAACCCCCGGGCTCGTCAGGGCCTCGGCCACCTGCTGCTGGGTTGGGGGCGCACCGACGACGGCCTGGCCGCGCTCGACGAGTACCTCGAGCAAGAGGTTGATGAGCAGGACTTCCTCGACGCCACCGCGGCCTTCGCCGAGCAGGTGCGGGACTTCGTGCGGGGCGACATCCACCCGGTCGAGCTGCTCAACGCCCACCGCGGCTCCTACGTCGAGTTCTTCGACCACCACGCCAACCGGCTCGAGGGCGAGGGCTGGATCGCCGAGGCCGCGCGCATGCACCGCGACGACGACGGCAACGTGGTGCTCAGCGTGCCCGAGGGCGCCCCCGAGTGGGCCGGCGTGCGGGTGGACGTGGTCAACCCCGAGACCGGCCAGCCGGGTCGCGTGGGTGATCAGCCCATGGTGGTGGCCCTCGCCGACTACGAGGCCCTGGCCCAGGCGCCGGTGCTCTTCCAGATGCCCGCCCGAGACCATGACTTCGCGGTGTGGGTGAGCACCCAGGTGCCCTGGAACCACCTGCGCGTGCAGATCTCCTTCCACGATGATCTCGACGACCCCGTGGCGGCGGTGTTGCCCGTCATCGGCGACTGGTACCGGGCGGGCTTCGACGGGGCCTTCGGGTCGGAGAAGCGCGGCCGCTTCCACGAGATCGACGACGTGCTCCCCGTGTCGAAGCGCGCGGTGCTCGTGCACCTCGACGCCGGTCGGGCCGAGGTGCGCGCGGTGGACGACCTGCTCAAGCGCCTCTCGGTGCTCCATGCCAGCCAGCCGGTGGCCGCGGTGGTCTTCGGGCGGGGCTACCTGCCGGGTTGACGACCGGCGTCGGGCCAGCCCGGCGCGCCGGTGTGGCTCCGATAGAGAGGAGGGCATCCTGCAGGAGGCCTCCATGTCCGCCCGCTCCCGATTCTCCGACGCCGAGCGAGCCGCGCTGCCCGTGCTGCCGATGCTGCTCGTGGCCTGGGCCGACGGCGAGCTGACCGCCGCCGAGCTCGACGCGGTGCGGTCGCTGCTGCCGGCGGGCGGCGCCGGACTGGGGCGCTGGCTCGATCCGGCCCAGCCGCCGAGCGCAGCGGATCTGCACGACCTGCGCGGTCGGCTCGCGGGCGCCGCCGCCGATGCGGGGCTGTCGGCGGCCGACCGGCGCGGGCTCGCCGAGCTGGGCCTCGCGGTCGCCCGCGCCGACGCCGCGTCGTCGGGGGCCTGGTCCGACACCGATGGTGCCGCCCTGCAGGCCCTCGAGCACGATCTCGGCATCTACGGGCCGGGCGCCTCGGCCCGCTTCTTCGACGCCGACCTCGACCCCTCGGGCGACGGCTTTCAACTCGAGCCGCTCCCCGACGCTCGCGTGGCCCAGCTTCGCGCGCTGCTCGACGGCCCGCACGCCGCCTGGAAGGACCGCACCCGCGCCGCGCTGGCCGACCCGCGCTTTCGGCACCCCGGTGAGCTCAACACCGCGGCGTACCGTGAGCGGGTGCTGGCCTGGCTCCACGACCTCGTGGACGCCGGGCTCACCGGCAGCATGATGCCGGCCGCCTCGGGTGGCGCGCCCGATCTGGGCGCCTTCGCGGCGACCTTCGAGACCCTGGCGTCCTTCGACCTCAGCCTGCTGGTCAAGTTCGGCGTGCAGTTCGGCCTGTTCGGTGGGAGCGTGCTGTTTCTGGGGAGCGAGGCCCAGCGCGCCGAGTGGCTGGGGCCCATCCTGCGGCTCGAGCTGCCGGGCTGCTTCGCCATGACCGAGCGGGGCCACGGGTCGAACGTGCGCGACCTCGAGACCACTGCCGACTACGTGCCCGAGCGCGGCGTCTTCGTCATCGACACGCCGCACAACCTGGCCGGCAAGGAGTGGATCGGCAACGCCGCCGCCCACGGCCGCATGGCCACGGTCTTCGCCCGCCTGCGGGTGGCTGGCGACGACCACGGCGTGCACGCCTTCTTGGTGCCCATCCGTCGCGAAGACGGCAGCCCGATGCCGCGGGTGCGCATCGCCGACAACGGGCACAAGATGGGCCTCAATGGCGTGGACAACGGTCGGCTGTGGTTCGATGGGGTCGAGGTGCCCCGGTCGGCGTTGCTGTCGCGCTTCGGAGAGGTCTCAGCCGAGGGCGCCTACGCGAGCCCCATCGCGTCGCCCACGCGGCGGTTCTTCACCATGCTGGCGGCGCTGGTCGGCGGGCGCGTGTGTGTGGCGGCGGCCAGCAGCACCGTGGCGGCGTCGGCCCTGACCATCGCGCTCCGGTACGGCGCCCGCCGCCGGCAGTTCGGCCCCGAGGCCGCGGCCGAGACGCCCATCCTCGCCTACCCCACGCATCAGCGCCGGCTGATCCCGCGCCTCGCCCGGGTCATCGCGTTGAAGGTGGCCACCCAGGGGATCGTGGCCCGGTGGGCCAGCGTGGCGACCTCAGATGACGACGCGCGCGAGCTCGAGGCGCTGGCCGCCGGGCTGAAGGTGCTCGCCTCGCGGCACGCCACCGACACCGTTCAGGAGTGTCGCGAGGCCTGTGGCGGCCAGGGCTACGCGGCGGTCAACCGCTTCGCCGCCCTGAAGGCAGACTCCGACGTGTTCACCACCTTCGAGGGTGACAACACGGTGCTCATGCAGCTGGTCGCGAAGTCGGTGCTCGGCGCCTTCAAGGCGAAGCTCTCCGACCCGCTCCCCCTCGCGCTGGTGCGGCACGTGGCCCAACGTGCGGCCACGGCCTTGGCCGAGAAGAACCCTGTGATCCGCCGCCTGCACGACTCGGAGCACCTGCGCGACGGCGCCTTCCACCGCGACCTGCTCGCGGCGCGGGTCGAGGAGCTCACCGACGAGGTGGCCCGCGGCTTCAAGGCCACCCTCGACGCCGGCGCCGACCCCTTCGACGCGCTGCTGCGCTGGCAGATGCCCATGGTGGACCTGGCCCACGCCTGGATGGAGGCGCAGGTGCACGGCGCGATGCGCGACGCGGTCGAGGGCTGCGACGATCCGGCCCTCCAGGCCCTGCTCAACGACCTGTGCGATCTGCACGTGCTCACCCACCTCGACGACCAGCGCGGCTGGTTTCTGGAGCGCGGCTACCTCTCGGCGGCGAAGTCGCGGGCGCTCGGCCCGGAGGTCGAGGCGCTGTGCGCGTCGCTGGCCCCCCAGGCGGTCTCCCTCACCGACGCCTTCGGCCTCTCGCCGGCGGTGCTGGGCGCCCCCATCGCGCAGTAGCGGGGCGCCTCGCGGGGGCGGCAGTCAGGGCAGGGACGCGCCGAGGATGAGGTAGGCGGCGCCGGCGTCGGTGCCGGCCGTGGCCTCGGTCCAGGCGCCCACGATCACGTCGGGCGAGCCGTCTCCATCGACGTCTCCGGCCGAGGCCACCGAGAAGCCGGCCTCGTCTCCGGCGGCCTCGCCCACCAGCTTGATCTCGGGCGCGTCGAGCACGATGGTGCCCGAGATGGGCGCGTAGATGAGGTAGGCGGCCCCCGCCGCGGTGCCGCCGCCGTCGTCGCCGTGGGCGCCCACGATCAGATCGTCGAAGCCGTCGGCGTCGAGGTCGCCGGCCCCGGCCACCGCCCGCCCAGCGTACGCGAGGCTGCTCTCGCCCTGCAGGGTGGCGTCGGCCAGCGACAGGTCGATGGAGCCCGAGAGGCTGCTGGTCGAGCCGCGCACCAGATAGGCCGCGCCCGCGCCGGTGCCGTTGCCGTCGTTGCCGCTCGCGCCCACGAGCAGGTCGTCGAAGCCGTCGGCGTCGGTGTCACCGGCGACGGCGACCGCGCGTCCTGCGAAGTCCTGGGCGGCCTCGCCCACGAGCTGTGCGTCGGCGTAGGCCAGGTCGAGGGTGCCGGTGTAGGGGCCGTAGACGAGGTAGGCCGAGCCCGACGCGTTGCCGCCCGAGTCCTCGGCGTAGGCCCCGATGACGAGGTCGTCGTAGCCGTCGCCGTTCACATCTCCCCCCCCGGCCAGGGCCGAGGCGGCGAGGTCGGAGGTGCGCTCGCCCTCGAAGGTGGCCGCCGCCGCCGAGAGGCTCTGGCTGCCGGTGATGGGGCCCAGCAGCAGGTAGGCGGCTCCAGCGTTGCTGCCGCCGGTGTCTTCGCCACACGAGCCGATGAGCAGGTCGGGGGTGCCGTCGCCGTCGATGTCGCCGGCGGCAGCGACCGAGAAGCCGGCCTTGTCGCCGTTGGCGGCGCCCGAGAGCGTGGCGTCGGCCAAGCTCAGGCTGAGCGAGCCGCTCACCGGTCCGTGCACGAGGTAGGCCGCGCCGGTGACGGTGGCGCCCGTGCTGCTCGAGCTGCACTCGGTTGCGGCGCCCACCAGCAGGTCGTCCATGCCGTCGCCGTCGAGATCGCCCACGCCAGCGACCGATCGGCCGGCGCGGTCGTCGGCCTGGGTCCCCTGCAGGGTGGCGGTCGCGTCGGCCAGCGAGTGGTCGCCGGTGACCGGGCCCGACCACACGTACGCGGCGCCGGCGTCGCTGGCGGCGCCGTCGTCCCAGGGGGCGCCGATGACGAGGTCGGCGTAGCCGTCGCCGTTGAGATCGCCGGCGCCGGCCACCGCGGCGCCCGCGAAGTCACCGGTGTCGTCGCCGGTGAAGCGGGCGTCGGCGTCGGAGAGCGGCACCTCCACCTGACAGGTGATGGCGGCGCCGTCGCAGTCTTCGTCAATGGCGTTGCCGCAGACCTCGTCTTGCCCGGGGTGGACGTCGGTGGTGCTGTCGTCGCAGTCGCCGGCCGTGACCACCGCGCCGGAGGGCTGGGTACAAGCGGGGGTGGCGGTGGAGGTCTCGCCGTAGCCGTCGCCATCGGCGTCGGTGTACCAGGTGGTGGCGTCGGCGGCGTCGCTCTCGTCGGTGGCGCCGTCGCAGTCGTCGTCGACCCCGGCGGTGCTGCAGCGCTCGGTGGCCCCGGGGCTGATGGCGGCGTCGCCGTCGTCGCAGTCACCGCCCTGGGCGACGTAGCCGGACGGGGGGGAGCAGCCGTCGTAGCGGACGGCGTCGTCGCCCCAGCCGTCGCCGTCGTCGTCGTCGTACCAGGAGATGAGCCCGCAGTCGGTGACCTCGAGGTTGAACAGGCGGCTGGTGGTCAGCCCGTCCGAGTCGGTGACTTGGGCGGTGATGGCGTGCACCGCGGGGGTGAGCTGGTCGGTGGAGAAGGCCACCGCGCCCGCCGAGTCGGGGGTGGAGGTGCGGAAGAGGCCGTCTTGGTCGGAGGTCCAGGTGACCGCGAGGGTCTGGGGATCGTCTTCGGCGTCGGAGACGGTGGCGGCGAAGCGCACGTCGTCTTCGCTGGTGACCACGGCGCCCGAGAGCGGCTCGCTCACCACGAGGGTGGGCCGCTCGCTCACGGTGAGCAGGCGCTGGGCCGTGCAGGCCGCGCCCACCTCGTCGGTCACGGTGAGGGTGATGGTGTGGGCGCCGGCGGAGAGGTCGGTGGACGTGCTGAACACCAGGGCGCCGTCGGCGCCGGGCGTGCCGGCGTCGAGGGCGCCGTCGCGGTTGCTGGTCCACGCGGCGGTGAGCCGCTCGGCGGCGATGTCGGCGTCGAGCGCGGTGCCCCGAAAGAGCACCGGCTCGCCCTGGGGCACCGACGCCCCCTCGGCGGGCTCATCGATGGTGCAGGTGGGCGCGGCGTTGGGCCCGCCGACGGTGAGGGTGCGGGTGGCGCGCCCCGTCTCGTCGCGGGTGTCGACGACCGTCAGGGCCACCTCGTGGGTGCCCGCCTCGAGGGTGGCGACGCCGGTGACGGCGCCGTCCGAGGCGGCGGTGGCGGCCCCCAGCGACGCCCCGTCGGCCTCCCAGGTGACCGTGAGCGCGGTCGCGGGGTCTTCGGCGTCGCTCACCCGGCCCGCGAGCTGAACCGGCACGTCGCTGTAGAGCCGCGTGTCGGTCGTGGGGGACGTGATCTCGGCGGTGGGTGGGGTGCCGACCAGCATCTCGAGGGTGGCCGACGCCGTGCCGGTGGCGTCTTCGGGGTCGCGCACGGTGAGCTGCAGGAGGGCCTCGTCGGCTTGCAGCGCGGCGACGCAGAGCGTGGTGCCGTCGGCGGCCGGCGGGCCGGGCTCGCACAGCGGACGCCCCGCGACGGTCCAGGCGACCTCGAGCTCACCCGCGTCGTGGTTCGCGTCGGTGACCGATCCGCGAAACTCCACCTCGACCCCCGCCACCACGGGCGAGCCGTCTTGGTGGGACATCACGAAGGCCGTGGG
>JBDQIL010000130.1:0-8227 GCA_040264415.1 Myxococcota bacterium | reverse complement strand
GCGTACACCCGCCTCTAGCCTTCCTCAAGCGCCACGCCACGCCCGCGAATCGGCTGAAAGACGGCCGCTGGCACGGTGGGACACAGTACCCTGGGCCTGCAGCGCCTCTCATTCGTCGCCCGGAGGGCCCATGCGCCTCTCTCTCCCGCTCCCGGCTGCCCTGCTCTCGCTGGGAGCGCTGGCGGCCTGCCGCGCGGCGCCCGACGCGGCGCCCGCCGTGCCGCTGGCCACCCAGGCCTATGCCCCCGAGCCGACCACCCCCGCCATCCTCCGGGATGTGGCGCTGGTCGACGACGACGCGGCCTTCACCCAGCCCTACGTGCCCGGGCACCGCACGAGCATGGACGGCCGGGTGGCGGTGCGGGTGCAGGGCGGCACCCGCGACGTGCCGCCCCTCGACACGATGCTGTCGTTCTTCCTGTTCGTCCCCGAGACCCTCGACGAGCCCATCGTCACCGGGCCGCCGGGCGCCACCATCCTCACCGAGACCGACCCCTGGTACGTCGAGTTTCCGCCGGCCCTCGACCCGGACATGTTTCGGCTGGGCCACCACGCGCTCTGTGATCCAACCGAGGAGTTCGCGGTGCCCGGGGAGCAGACGAACCCCTACCCCTGCGGCGAAGACGGCCTGCACGACTGCTACGACCTCACGGTCATCAGCTCCACCAGCCCGGCCCTCTCGGCGCAGATGTGGGGCACGCCGGTCACCGTCGAGGTGGAAGACCCGAAGACCGCCGGCGCCCGCATCGTGGACGTGACGCTGGGCGAGCCGGTCATGGGCATCGAGATCTCGGGCAGCACCGAGTTCACCGAGCCGGCGGTGACGGTCGACGGCCGCCTGCTCACCGGGCGCCTGGGGCGGGTGCCGCGCTCCTGGACCCACCCCGAGAGCGGCGAGGTGTTCACCCGCCCCTACGATCTGGCCTACGCCCTGCTGCCCGACGACGCCGAGCCCTGCGACATCACCGGCTGGACCGACCTCCACCCCATGTCGCACGCCCCCTACGACCCTGCGATGAAGGCCCGCTACGGCCTGGCCGCCTTCCCCTTCCGCGACACCGAGGGGCAGCCCATCCCCGACGGCGAAGACATGGGCGGCACCTACCCGTGGGTCGACCGCGAGGGCGCCAACCTCTTCATGACCGGCGTGCATGGCCGGCTCTCCGAGCAAGACCCCGAGGCCTACCCGCGCCGGTGCGTGCACGCCGGGTGCGACGTCGAAGAGAACGTGGACTTCGACCGCGGCTACATGGTGGCCGGCCTCTGGACCCGCGGCAAGCTGGTGCACCTCGACGGCATGATCAACCACCTGTACTGGTCGGTGGGGGTCACGCCCGCGGCCCACTACGAGGTCGACCTCTTCGTCGACGAGGCAGGCGACCCGGTCCCCGTGCGCGTCGGGGGCGGCCGCTTCATCAACGACTTCCGGGCGGAAGGCCCGTACCCGCCCGGCTACACCCACAACGCCAACGTGCTGGATTCGTTGCAGAACCTGGCGAATTTCTGGCCAGATGCCCGCCCCATCGCGCCGCGCGACGTGGTGTGGGTGATGAGCAACGGGGTGGCGACCACCGAGGTGGTCTTCGACGACCTGCTCGACGCCAACGCCATCATCGTGTCGAACATGCAGCCCAGCATCACGCAGCTGTGGGGGGAGGCGGGCGACTCGCTGGGCGTCCCCGAGGTGCACAACGGGCAGGTGCGCGAGCTGAAGGGCGGCCCGGGGGTGCTGGCCATCGCCGAGCTGGTGCCCGACGCGGTCGCCCCGGTGCACATCCAGAACGGCGCCACCACGCTCGCCTGGGAGGTGCCGGCCTACGGCGTGGTGCCCGCCGGGCAGGCGCGCACCGAGCCGGCGGCCTTGGGCGGCGTGCACGGGCGCGGGCTCTGGCTGTCGGGCGCGGCCGGCGTGACCTACGAGATGCCCGAGCAGCCCGCCCTCGACCAGCAAGACGCCACCATCGCGCTCTGGGTGGATGACCGGGCCACCGACAGCGCCGCCCGCGAGCTGCTGCGGTTCCCCGATGGCACGGGCGTGCTGTTGCAAGGCGACCAGCTGCTCACGGTCGATGGCGACCGCCTGCTCCACACGGTGACCCTGCCCCCGGCCGACGGGTGGCGGCACCTGGGCTGGCGGCTGGGGCAGGAGCACCGCGACGTGACGGTGCGGGTCGACGGCATGGCGGTCGCCCGGTTTCTCTCGGTGACGCCGGTGTTCAGCCTGTCGGGGGGCCCGCTGGTCCTGGGCCGCGCGACCGGCCCCTGGAGCGGCGTGCGTGCGTGGGTGGACGACCTCAAGATCCTGGCCCACGACGTCGACCCCGAGGTGGCCTGCAACCACGCCCGCGGCACCCTGGTGGCCGTCGCGGCCGACTCGGAGCTCGCCCCGGTCGCCGCGCGTCACCCCGCCTGGGCCCACGCGCAGGTCGCGGCCGCGGCCGGCCTCGACACGGTCACCGCCGCCTGCTGGAGCGACCCCACCCGCGACCACGGGGTCGATCGGGCCGACCTGCCCGACGGCGCGACCTCGCTGCGCGAGGCCATCCTCTTCCCCGAGGGACCGCTGCGCGCCGGCGTGCCGCGGCCCGACTCCTCCGACAACGCCTTCTGCCTCACCTGTCACACCGACCAAGACCCGGCCGGATTGCACACCGACGCGCTGGTCTACGACCCGAACACCGTGGCGGAAGACGATCGCCGCAGGCAGCCCTCTCAGCCGCCCCGGCGGGTGTTCGGCAACATCCCCGCGGGGTGGATCGCCCCAGGCGATGGCCCCGGCAGCCCCGCCGAGCCGCTGCAGGCCCCGCCAGAGGGGCTGCGGATCGATCCGTGGTTGCTCCCGGGCGGCTGAGCGGGCGGGCGCCCGTCGGCGCTCCGCAGGCGCCCGCACGTGCTAGGCTAAGCGCGTCGCCCTGCTGTGGAGAGCTGCATGCTGGTCATCTTCGGCGCCAACGGTCGAACGGGCCGCGAGATCCTGCGCGAGGCGCTCGCCGCCGGTATGCCGGTCCGCCCGATCGCGCGCGACGACCGCGACGCCCGTGGTCTCGACAAGATCGTGGACGTTCAGCAGGTGAGCTACGCCGACGCTGACCACCCCGCGGCGCTGCCCGCGGTGTTGCGGGGCGCGACGGCGGTGATCTCGGCCATCTCGGCCCGCACGGCGGGTCCGGGCAGCCCCGAATACTCCAAGAACGCGGGCGCCAACATCGTCAAGGCGGCGGTCGAGGCCGGCATCCAGCACATCCTGCACATGAGCGTGGTGGGCGCGTTCCGGTGGTCCCCCAACCCGCTCAATCGGGCGAGCTTTCACCTCGACCGTGAGGTGCGGGTGCTCAAGGATCTGCCGTGGACCATGATGCGGGTGAGCTGCACCTTCGATGAGATCATCGAGGGCCACGTGCGGCCGCCCGACGGCGGGCGCCCACACACGATCCCGCTGTCGGCCCGCTACACGCCGCTCTCCCACCGCGATGTGGGGCGCATGGTGGTGCACCACCTCACCGAGTTCATCCCCAGCCGAACCCTGTACGTGGGCGGGCCGGAGATCTTCAGCGGGCAACAGCTGCGCGATCTGGTGGCCCCGTACGTGCAGCCGGGGGGCCGCCGCCGCACCCGCTACGGCCAGCTGCCTCCCGGCGACGTGGCCGTCACGCCCGACCAGACGCGGGTGAGCGTGTCGGTGGTGCCCCGCGACCGGCTGCTGCACGCCCTCGACCCCTCCACCATTCCCGCGCCGGTGGTCGAGGCCGAGCCGGTCTACCGCCGGTCCGAGCCGGGCCCCCACGCCGCCGACGAGGGCCGCGACCTGAAGCTGCTGCGGCAGATGGGCCCCGACCTGCGGCGGGTGGTGCACAGCCACCTGGTCGAGGATCTGGCGCATCTGGGCCTGCCGGCAGACGGCGTGACCCTCGACTTCACGGGCGCCCGCGCCCGCAAGAGCGGGCTCAGCGCCACCGCCCACGAGGGTGAGCTGCACGAGATGACGGGCGTGCGCGCGGTGACGGCCGACGGAGACGTGCTGCACCGCGGCGCCGTGGTCTTCGTGCGCGACCCCCTCGCCGAAGAGCTGGCGGTGTTCTGGGAGCGCGACGACGGCAGCGTGCCCGCGGCCTGGTGGCAGAAGCTCGACATGGGGGTGCGCCGCCGGCTGGCCGAGAGCGAGCGCTGGGGCAGCGCGCCGCAGAGCGTGGCCTTCCGCGAGCAGAACCAGGCCCGCCCGAGCTGAGATCGGTCCCGCAGCGGCGGATCTCTGGAGCAGGCGCCGCGGGGCACGCCGCGCGGCTCCCCCCAAACGCCGAGCGGCCGGGGCGCCCCGCAGGGCACCCCAGCCGCCAGAAGACTGGACGCAGCCCTCAGCCGTCGATGCAGAGCTCGTAGGCGCCAGCGCCAGCGTAGCTGTAGACGATGAAGTAGTGGTCGCCGTTGGCGCCGCTGGCAACCGACTCGGTGGAGCCGCTGTTGGTGGAGCTGTCGGCCACGATCCAGCCGCGCTTCTTGTGCCACTTGTAGAGGTACAGGTCGAAGTCGGTGCCCGACGGCCCGTATAGGGCGCCGGTGGGGGCGCTGTAGGTGCCGTAGGTGCCGTTGGGCTCGACCACCTGATCGCCGGCGCCGGTGAGGCTGCCCAGGTAGCTGACCTCGGAGCCGATGCAGGCGCTGGTGCCGCCGCCCGTACCGCCGCCCGTACCGCCGCCCGTGCTGCTGCCGCCTGTGCCGCCACCGGTGCCGCCGCCGCCGCCCAGCGGATCGGCGCCCACGCCCACCTCGTACCAGGCGTACGAGACGGACTCGCACTCGGTGGTGGTGTAGCCGAGGGCCGCGCAGGCGCTCTCGGTGGCGGTGCGCGCGCCCGAGAAGTCGGTCGAGCTGGTCATGTAGTTGGTGAGGGCCTCGTACCAGATGTCCCAGGCCGCATCGATGCCGAGCGCCGTGACGGTGTAGCCGGAGCGGTAGGCGCTGTTGTGGTGCTGGCCGCCGGTCGAGAGCAGGTAGAACCAGTGGTTGGCGATGCCCGAGTTCCAGTGCACGCCGCCGTTGTCGGAGCTGCCGGTGTAGCGGGCGCTGTAGTGGTCGAGCGACGCGCCGTCGTCGGACGGGCTGGCCATGTACCGAAGCGCGGTGGTGCCGGGCTCGATCCAGCAGTCCTCGCCCACGTCCCAGGTGTCGGCGCCGACCGCGCCGTCGACCGCGGCCTCGACCGCGGCGGCCAGGATGTCACTGGCGGCCTCGTTGAGGGCGCCCGACTCGTAGGAGTAGGTCAGGTTGGCCTCGGCGTCGGTGAGGGCGTGGCCCAGCTCGTGGGCCGTGACGTCGAGCACGCCGAGGTAGTTGCTGTAGTAGCCGTCGCCGTCGCCGAAGGTGAGCCGGCGGCCGTCCCAGAAGGCGTTGACGTAGTCGCGGCTGTAGTGGCCGTAGCTGTTCACGACCGCGCCGTTTCCGTCGTACGAGTCGCGGCCCTGGCTGGTGCTCAGGAAGGTGAGGGTCTCGGCGACCGCGTCGTGGGTGGTGAGCAGGTCACCGTCTGACGAGTCGCCGATGCTCACCCGGTTGTAGCGGGTGCGGTTGGCCATGTCGTAGGTGCGCTTGTCGGCGTCGGACAGGCTGTAGGTCTGCAGATCGTCGTAGCGGGCGCGCTCGGCGCCGGTGTGGGCGTCGATGAAGACCACCATCATCGACGGGGTGCCCGACAGGGTGTCGCGAAGCTGCACGCGCCAGACCAGGGCGCCGCCGGGCTTGCCGGTGTCGAGCACCCAGAGGTCGGCCTCGAGATCGTCGGACGGGTCGTGGGCGACACCCTCGAGGGCCAACGCGAAGTCGGCGGCCTCGGTCGCCGAGTAGGCGGGGGTGGCATCGACGGTCAGGCCGTAGACGAGGTTGTCGGACAGCGAGGAGAAGGTGCCGTTGGCCTGGAGGTGGAGGATGGCCTCACCGCCGAAGACCGGCACGCCGCCGTGGAGCTGCTGCATGCGGCTGTGGGCCATGCCGCGGTCGTCGATCGTGAGCTCGGTCAGCTCGAGGCCGTCAACCTGGTTGAGCCGGCCGGACGTGGCGACGTGCTCCCAGGTGGCCTGCTCTGCGAGGGACTCACCGTCGGCGCCCTGAAAGACCGGCGCGGTGGCCTGGTCGCCCGTGATCTCGGACGGAACCGACGGCTCGGTGGCGCAGGCGGAGAGGCCCGCGGCCGCGAGCAGGGCGAGGATCGAGAGGGGGGACCGGCGCATGTGCACTCCTGTTGCCGCGGCGGTGGACCGCGGGGGGCGATGTCGGGTTTGACCGTTATGGAATAGAACGCGCGACGCGGCCCCGCAAGGTCGATGTAAGATCGTTGCTCGTTCGAGACATGAGCGGCCTCCCACATCCCAGCGCGCTCCCCGACATGCGGTCGATGGGGCGCACGCCGAGGGTGCGCAGGCCGTGCCCTACATGCGGTCGATGGGGCGCACGCCGAGGGTGCGCAGGCCGTGCCCGAGCACCCGCGCCGCGGCCTCGACCAGAGCGAGGCGGGCCTCGCGCACGTCGGCCTCGGCGTCGAGCACCGGCGACTGCCGATAGAAGCGGTTGATGTGCCCCGCGAGCTCGAAGAGGTAGTCGCAGAGCAGGTTGGGGCGAGACGTGGCCAGCGCGAGCGGCACGGCCTCGGCGTAGCGCGCGAGGTGTACCGCCAAGGCGCGCTCGGTGTCGTTGGACAGCGCCAAGCCGGTCACGGCGGGCTGGGTCACCTCCCCCTTGGCCTGGATGCGGCGCAGGCGGGCGTAGCTGTACATGAGGAAGGGCGCGGTGTTGCCGTCGAGGGCCAGCATGCGGTCCAGCGAGAACTCGAGGTCGGAGTTCGGGTTCTGGCTGAGATCGCCGTAGCGGATCGCCGCGACGCCCACGGCCTCTGCGATGTCGGCGCGCTCCGCGTCGGACAGCTCCGCCGCCTTCTCGTCGACCACGGCGCGGGCCCGCTCCACCGCCTCGTCCATGTACTCGACCAGGCGCACGGTGCCGCCCTTGCGCGACGACATGGCGCCGCCGTCGAAGTTCAGCGTGCCAAACCAGACGTGCTCGAGCTCGGGCAGGGGCGTGTCTGGCGCCGTGGCCGCCCGCAGGCGGGTCCAGCCGTCGAAGACCTGCTTGAAGTGCAGCTGCTGGCGCTTGTCGGTGACGTAGACCACGCGGGAGGGCGCCCACTCGGACATGCGGTACTGCAGCGTGGCCAGGTCGGTGGTGCCGTACAGGTAGGCGCCGTCTCCCTTTCGGATGACCAGCACGGTGTCGGCCAGCGCCTTGTCGTCGGGGGAAGGGAAGTCCACGATGACCGCGCCGTCGCTGTTCTTGGCCACGCCGGCGGCCAGCGCGGCGTCGACCACGTCGGCCAGCATGTCGTGGTAGAAGCTCTCTCCCAGGGTGACGTCGAAGGACACGCCCAGGCGGTCGTACACCCGGTCGTACTCGCTCAGCGAGCGCTCAACGAAGGTCTGCCACAGCGCGCGGTTCTCGGGGTCACCCGACTGCAGCTTGGCGGTCTCGGCGCGGGCCTCGGCGTCCATGCCCTCGCGCTCGACCTCGGGGGCGGCCTTGGCCACGTCGCCGAACTTCACGTAGAGGCGCTCGAGCTCGGCCACCGGGTCGGCCTCGTAGGCGGCGGCGTCGCGCCAGCGGCGCCACGCGTAGATGAGCTTGCCGTACTGCGTGCCCCAGTCGCCGATGTGGTTGTCGGCCACCACCTGGTAGCCCACCGCCTCGTGCAGCCGGTGCAGCGCGTTGCCGATGAGGGTGGAGCGGATGTGCCCCACGTGCATGCGCTTGGCGATGTTGGGGGAGGAGTAGTCGATGACGACGGTGTGGCCGGCGCCCTGCTGGGGCACCCCGCAGGCCGGATCGGCGGCCGCGGCGGAGACGTGCGCGGCCAGCCACGCGTCGTCGAGGCGGAAGTTGAGGAAGCCGGGGCCCGCGACCTCGATCGAGGCCACCGCGGGGTGCTCGCCCAAGGTCGGGGCCAGCCGCTCGGCCGCGGCCCGCGGGCTCGTGCGCAGCGCGCGGGTCAGCCGGAAGGCCAGGTTGGACTGGTAGTCGCCATGCCGGGGGTCATTGGTGGCGACGACCGGCTCGGTGTCGGCGAGGAAGGCGGCGTCTTGATCGGCGTCGGCCAGCACGGCGGCGGCCGCGGCCCGCACATGGGCGGTGAGCAGCGCGGGGATGGTGGTCACGGTGGGCTCCCGGTGGGTTCGGTGTCGGTCGGTAG
>JBDQIL010000129.1:0-8239 GCA_040264415.1 Myxococcota bacterium | reverse complement strand
GGCCACGGGCGAAACCAGGCTGATACCGCCGATCGCCCAGCCCACCGCCGCGGCGACCTCGACGCGACCCAGCCAGAGGGTGGGCCCGGCCTGCACGAAGAACAGGTTCATGCGGGCGGTGGCGGCGGACCACGCCGCCAGGAAGCCCTCACCCACGACGAATGTGACGTATTCAGCGCACGCCCCAGCGACCGTGTCGGGGAACATGCCGTGGTAGCCGGCCTCGACCATGAGCCCAGCCGGCGAGTCGCCGAGCTGAAGGCTGCCGCCGAGCGCGGCCCGAAGCAGGCCGCCCGACCGACCCTCGGTCGGCTGAAAACCGACCGCCGAGTCGCTGTAGGAGTCTCCGACGGCCGCGAAGCCGGGGCCCACCTGGAAGCGCAGGCCGTTGCGGCGGGGGGCTTGTGCCCGCCGGCGGGTGTTCGATCCCTCCGGCGCGAGGATGACTTCAGCTGGCGCCTCCTGACCCTCGACCACCGAGAAGGGCTTGCCCCCGAACGCGTAGTCGCCGTGCGGCAGGAGCCCCTCGTAGCGGCCGTCGTCGACCAGGGCCTGCTGGGCAGCGCCGATGGCGGCTCGCTTGGCGGGGTCGAAGGGCATCGCCGACGGAGCGAGCTCGGTGTTGCCGCTGTAGCGGTCGTCGCGCACCAAGAGCGCCATGCCGTAGTTCGACTCGATCTCGCGCAGCCAGCTCCGGACCTCTTCGCCCTTCTGCTGCACGCGTGCGGCCTGCAGCCGGTTGTAGACGTCGGTGATGCGCCCCAGCTCGCGGGCGGCCTCGGCGCCCTTCATGTGGTCTTCGTAGGTGAGCACCACGCCGTCTTTCTGCAGCTCGAGCATCGACAGGTACTGCTTCTCGACACCGTGCCAGGCGTTGCGCTTCGCCAGCTTTCGCATCTCTTCGGTGAGCCGCGTGTGCTCTGCTTCGGCCGCCTCGGGGCTGAGGGCGGCAGCTGGAGCCGACGCCAACAAGAGCGCGAGCGGTGCCAGGCAAAGGAGCGAGCGGGTGCGGCTGCGCATGGGGGCTCCGGTCGAGCGAGGGGCGAGCGGGACGAGGATAACGGAGGCGGCGAACGAAGTGATGAAAATCCGCCTCAGGACTGCGAGGACGAACCGTGGGCGTAGCAGGCGACGCGGTGCTCTGTGCCATCCGTGGCCGTCAGGGCCGGGACAGCCCGCCCGCACGGGCTGTCTGGCGCCCGCGCGGTCTCAAGGGGGCAGTTCGGCTGGTAGGGGCAGCCCTGGGTCGCGAGCGGCTCGCGAGGGACCGCGCCAGACCAGGGATCGAACAGGATTCGAGCGTAGGGGTGCGCGGGCTCGGATTCGGCGAGGTCGATCTCTTCGATGACCCGACCGGCCAGCATGACCAGCACCCGATCGCACCACTCGCGAGCCTCGGTCATGTCGTGCGTGACCAGGATGCAGCCCGCGTGCTCGGGCAGGTTGCCGACCAGCGCCTCGAGCACCGAGGCGCGCCGGTCGGGATCGAGGCCGCTCGTGGGCTCGTCGGCCACGACCAAGCTCGGATCGAGGGCGAGCACGCGCGCGAGGGTCACGCGCCGCTGCTCGCCGCCCGACATCTCGCGGGGCAGCGCGTCGAGCCGCTCGCCGAGCCCGAGGCGCTGCAACATCGCCACCCCGTCGGCCTGGGCCTGCGCGCGATCGCGGCCCCCCAGCACCGCGAGGGTCTCGACCACATGCTCGAGCGCGGTCTGCTGCGGATCGAGGGCGCCCATCGCGTCTTGGGGCACGTACTGGTATCGAGCGCGGCGGGGGCGGCGATCAGCCTCGGTGCGGCCATCCCAGCGCTCGCCGTCGAGCAGGATCTCGCCGGACGTCGGCTCCTCCAGTCCGAGCACGATGCGCGACACGGTGGTCTTGCCAGAGCCCGACTGGCCCACCAGCGCGATGACCTCGCCGGGCGCGACCTCGAATTCGACGCCCTGCACGGCGCGCACGGCCCGCTCGGGGCTCCACGGCCACGGCCCAGACTGCACGAAGGTCTTCACCAAGCCGCGCACGGCCACGACCGCGCCCTTGGGGGAGTCAGGGGCGCTCATCGGGGGGCCTCCTCGACTTCCTGACCCGGAAGCTGCACGACGTGGTCGGCGATGCGGGCGACCGTGTCGCGGTGATGCGAGATCAGCAGGAGGCCGGCGCCGTAGTCTTTACACACGGTCACCAGCAGCTCGACCACCGCCCGGCGCAGCACCGGGTCGAGGCCGGTCTCGGGCTCGTCGGCGATCACCAAGCGGGGCTTGGGGGCGACCGCGATGGCGAGGGCGGCGCGCTGGGACATCCCGCCGGACAGCTCGCCGGGCAGGGCCGCAGAGACGCGCGGATCGAGCCCCACCTGGCCCAAGATCTCGCGGATCTCGGCGCCCATGTCGGCGGGCGGCTGTTCGCGACGGCCCACGGCGATCTCGAGCTGCCGCCCGATGGTTCGGCCGGGGTTCAGCGCGCTCGAGGCGGCCTGCGGCGAGTAGGTGAACCAGGCGCCGCGAAGGTGGCGCGTCTCGGCCAGCAGGCGCTGCTGCGCGCGCACGCCTTGCCCCCGAACGCCCTCGTACCAGTCGCGATTGGGGTCGAGGGCCGGGTACCGCAGCGTGCCGCGCTCGAGCCCCGGGGCCACGTCGAGCACACACATGACCGCGCGCGCGGTGAGCGACTTGCCCGCGCCCGATGGCCCGACCAGCGCCGTGACCTGCCGAGGGAGCACCGTCACGTCGATGTCTTCGACCAACATCCGGCCAGGGGCGCGGATGGCGAGGCCCTCGAGCGCGAGCAGCGGGGTGGAGTCGCTCACCGCGCCCTCGCCGCGCGGCCCGTGGCCAGCGCCATGACCGAGACGATGCCGATCAGCGCGACACCGAGCGCCAGCGCGTGGCCGGTCTGCACGTCGTCGAAGACCAGCCACGTGTAGCCGAGGTTGAGCAAGTCGGCCCAGCTCTTGAGCGAGTCCGGGTGAGTGAAGCTGGGCTGGTCCTGGGCCAGCGCGAGGTATGACAGCGCGATCTCGAGGAAGATGACCTGCATGGTCACCTCGGCCATCTGCCGCACCACCACGGGGCGCAGGTTCAGCGCCACCACGTGCACGAGGAAGATGCGAGGCGCCGAGTACCCGTGGGCGCGCAGCGCTTCGACGAAGCGGGCCCCGCCGAGCCGCTCGGCCACGGCCGCCGCCTCGTCCATGGCACCCGGGGCCGCGAGGAGCGCCCACGTGAGGGCCAACGGCAGGAGCACCCGCGCGTCTCGCGGGAGGATGAGGGCGATGACCAGCACCACCACCATGCGGGGCAGGGCCCCGACGATCTCACCCAGCCCTTGAATCCAGCTGTCGATGCGGCGCAGGCCCATCGCCCGCAGGAGACCTCCGATGACCGCGAGCACGCCGACCACGAGGCCGGCCACGATCGCAGGGACCACCGCGACCCGGGCGCCCTGGGTGGCGTAGTGGACCAGGCTGCGGCCCGCCGCGTCGGCCCCGAGGGGCGGCAGCGCGCTGGGCTGCGCGTAGCGGAGGTCGGGGTTGACGTCTGGCAGGTGCTCGGGCGCCATCGCGGCGGCGGCCAGCAGCAGCAGCAGGCACCCGGCCGCGAGCATCCCGGCCGGCAAGCGGTTGACCTGCGAGGCATCGCCGCGGCTCATGACCACACCCCGGCGGGGGCGCGCCGCACGTGCACCGCGACCAGCACTTCGGTGAGCGCCTGCACCACCAGCAGCAGGCTGGAGAGCCCCGCGAAGCCGGTCGCGGCAGCCAGCACCACCCCAAAGTCTTGCCAGAGCGCGCCGTTCCAGAGCAGGTCACCCAGCCCGTCGATGCGGAGCACCGCCTCGACCACGACCGCCCCGCTCAGCATGTGGAGGCACCGAGCCCGAAGCTGACCCGCCAGGGCCGGCGCCACGTTGGGCAGCGTGTTGGGCAGCTTTCGCTCCCCCCGCAAGATGGCGATTCCCACGTAGCGTTGCTGGTCTTCGCTGCGAAAGAGCCCCCGCGTCCCGGTGACGGCGCCGGAGAACACGCCATCGGCCAGCCCGAGGACCGCCGCTCCGGCCAGGATTCGGGCCCAGCGGGCCTCGCCCGCGAACGACATGGTGCCGTAGTTGACCTCGACGACGGCGGCCGCAGCCAGCGCGAGCACGATGGCAGGGACCAGCCCCACCACCTGCAACACTGGGTCGGCCTTCTCGGGGATGGCGTTCTTGGCCCCGAGCGCGCTGGCGAGCCCCATGGGCAGCAGCGCGAGCGCCATGAGGATGAGCGTGGTGGGCACCGCCTCGCGGACCAGCACCGACACCGACTCACCCTGCAAGAAGCGCCAGCTCTCCCCCAGGTCGCCCTGCAGGGCCTGCCCCATCCAGTGCGAGAAGAAGGACAGCGGGCCGGCGTCGAGGTGCCACCGCTCAGCCAGCGCGGCGGTGCCGCCGCAGCTCTCTGGCGGGCAGATGATGCTCGCGGGGTCGCCGGGCAGCGCCCAGATGAGCAGCGTGATGATCAGCGGGACGGCGAAGGGCAGCAGCAACGCCGCGCCGATCCGTACTGCTGGTCTCACCCACCACTGCCGCACAGATGCGCTCCTGCATTCTCAGTTCGCGGGCCAGCCGAGCCGGCCGACGACCCGAGCCGCTACTGGTACTTCCAGCCGTCGATCTCGGTGAAGTAGTAGTAGGGCGAGATGATGTTGCCCCGCACTTCGGTGCGCCAGGCGCTTCGCGTGTCGAGCTTCCACAGGAACAGGTACGGCAGATCCTTGGCCAGGTAGGCGTGGAGCTCGTGGTACGCGTCTTGCGCCGCCGTGTCGGTGCGGGCCTGCTCGTACTCGGTCAGGATCCGGTCTACTTCGCCGTCGGAGTAGTTGAAGATGTTCTTGGCACCCTCGCGGCCAGAGCGGGTGTGGAAGAGGTCGTTGACGTCTTCCACCAGGCCGAAGGACCACTTGCCCACCACGAGGTCGTACTCGCCAGCGGCGTTGCCCGTGACCACATTGCGCTGCCACTCATCGACGCTGATCTTGCCGTCTTGGCGCTTGAAGCCGCCGGCGCTGAGCTGGTTGCCGATCTGGCTGAGCAGGTCGGGCGCCTCGTTGTCGAGGGGCGCGAGCATGCCCACGCTCAGGTTGATGGGCTGGCCCTTCCAGGTCCAGTTGCCACCCACCTTGGTGAGGCCTGCTTCGAGCAGGAGCTTCTCGGCCTTCGCGACGTCGGACCGGGGCGCCGCAGGCACCGCGCGGTTGTAAAACGGCGACGACTGGACGAACGGACCCGAGATGAACTCGCAGGGGCTGCTCTTCTCACCCGGCTTCACGCCGATGGAGACCTGGCGCAGCTTGGTGCGGTCGATGAGCAGGTTGAGCGCCTGCCGCACCTTGGGGTCGGCGAGCGGGCCCTTCGACGTGTTGACCGCGATGAACCACCACGACCGCAGATCGTAGCTCTTGAGCGCGACCTCGTCGGAGGCCGAGACGTCGGGACGGAGCGGCGGCGGCACCGCCACGATGCCCTGCACGTTGTCGGCCGTGAGCGTGCGCACCTGCACCAGCGGGTCTCCGCCCTCTTGCAGCGAGAGCTGATTGACCTGCGGGTTGTGATGCCCGTTGGCGAAGCCGTCGAAGATCACGCCGCGGCGACCGCGCGACCCCTTGAAGGCGCCCGTGCCGACGGGTCGCACCGAGAAGTCGAGATCCGGGGAGATCGCGGTCGAGGTGAACGACTTGGCGGGCAGCACCGAGAAGGCCAGTCGCTCGCGCGGGTTGTGGAAGACCCGGGTGAACTTGACCACCGCGGTGGTCTTGCCTTCAACGCTGCAGCCGGCGAGCACCTCGCGGTAGCCCTCGGCGATCGGACTCGGCGTCTTCGGGTCGAGCATGGCATCGACCGTGAAGCAGATGTCCTTCGACGTCAGCGGTGTGCCGTCGTGCCACTTGATCCCCTGCTTCAGGTGGATCTTGAGGCCGCTGCCGCCGTCGGCGAGCTCCCACCGCTCGACCAGCCGGCTCTTCAGCTGGTTGTTGATCGGGTCGTGGAACCACAGCCGGTCGAACACGAGCTCTTGCGAGCGGTGGTCGACCATGGTGCTGGCGAACAACGGGTTCATGCTCGTGGGCAGGGACTCGTCGTAGTAGGCCAGCGTGGCGCCGGTACCGACGAGGGCAAGCGCGGTGGCGCCTGCGGCGGTCAGAGCGTCTCTCAGGGCCATGGATGAACTCCTGGGGTCACATCGCCTGGACGGGCCGCCATCAATGCACCGGGGTGGCCGGCGCAGCGTTCCGGCTCAGGCGGATGTGCATGGCGTCGAGGGGGTAACGTGCGGCGGCGAGGGCGGGGAACTCACCAACCAGCTGGTGCATGATCTCTTGGGCGCGGAGGGGATTGCGGTTGCCCGCGTCCCAAGCTGCCACACTGGCGGTGAAGATGGGGTCGGCAGCAGGGCCAGACGACTGCTCCAACGCGTTGATGCGGAGGATGCCGGCGTCACGGGACTGGCCCGCGCCGTCGGCCACCACCATACCCGCGCGCAGCACCGCAACCCGACCCAGCGACGCGAAGGGCTCGTGAAAGCCTTGGGTGCCACCACTGCGAGCCGCCATGGCGTCGCGGAGCTGGCGCCCCACAGCGGGGGCCAGGTCGATGACCTCCTCGACGTCGAGCTGGTCGCCCTGGACCGCCGGGGCGACGGCCGCAGCGAGCGGGCTGGTCGCGGCCCAGGCGTCCACGGCGGCGGCGCCGGTGGAGCGCGCGGCCGCCAGGAAGGCCGCGTCGGCCGGAGCGAGCAGGAAGCTGCCGAACAACCAGGCGTCGTCGAGGGGGACCGCCGCGGAGGGGGCCGCAGGGGTGCGGATGGTCCACGGGGCCAGCAACTGGGCGACGACCTCGGGGTCGGCGCCCGCGGCGACCGCAGCGGCCTCGTGCCAAGCAGCGACGGCGCGGAGCGTGGTGGGGTCGCCGGCCGACACCATGCGGCCTTCGTCGGTCGGCTCGGCGAACGAGTAGTGCGGGAGCGGACCCACCTCGGGGACCGTGCCCACGATCACCGCCCCGGGGACCCCAGGCAGCGCCGGCAGCGCGTCGAGGGAGAGGTCGGGGCAGCCCTGCTCGATCGCCGCCCGCCACCAGGCGGCGCCGGCCTCGAGCTGAGCCGGGGTGGGGCTGAGCGCCGCGAGCGCCTTGTCTGCGGCCGCGCAGTCGCCCTTCAGCCCGTGCGACGCCGCCACCAAGTAGGTCACGGCGGCCGGGTCGACGTCTTGCCGGTCGTTGCCGTAGACGTGGATGGTCGAGTTGGCGGACAGGAGCGCCGCCTGATGGTGAAGCGCGGCCAGCTCGACGTGCATGCGCGCCGTGCCAGCGGCGTCGCCGGCGGCCTGGAACGCCGTCAGCGCGCCGGCGTAGTCGCGCTGAAACACCGCCGCCCAACCCGCCCCGCCTTCGAAGGGCGCGCGGAGGGCGTCGTCGGAGAGGCGCACGGGCCAGGTCGAATCGAGGAGCGACGCCGGGACGGGCTCGACCGCGGCGGCCTTCGGTTCACCTTCGCCGCTCGCCGACTCCTCGCCCACGCAGCCAGGGCCGGGCCCGACGAGCAGAGCGAGGAGCGCGACGGCGGAGATGGCAGAGGGGCGACTCATCCCTGACAGAACTCCGCGCTTCCGGCGGCCGAGACGCACAGGGCGAGGGGCTGCTTGGTCTGCTGACCGGAGGCCCGCGCGTAGTCGAGCCACTCGCGGGAGAAGTCCTTCACCTTCCCGCGGGCCTTCTTCGCGGTGGCCTCGGCCTCGGGCTCGCGGCTCTCCACGAACTTGGCCTCGGCGCGCTCCCACTGGCGGTTCGCGGCCTGCGCCCGCAGCTTGTAGAGCGTGTAGACGTTGCGCTTGTAGGTGCTCCCCGACCACGACTGCTTGTTCTCGAGGGCGTAGCCAGACCAGCGGATGACGCCGGCCTCTTGGCCCGAGTTGGAGCGGTAGAGGTAGACCGCGTACTTCATGCAGAGGTTGGGATCGGAGCGGTCGATATCGGTGAGGTGCCGCTTCATGTAGCGGACCCAGCTCGACCGATCGCCAGCCGCCTCGGCATCAACCAGCAGCAGCAGGCTGATCTTGCTCTTCTGGGTCTGCGAAGCTGCGGCCGTGAGCGCCTTGTCGAGGCAGCCCCGACGCGGTCCACCCAGCTGCCCCATCATGGCGGGCGCCTCGAGGGCGATCAGGTCGTCGCAGGAGTTGTCTTGCGGGACCGGAGCCGGCCGGGGGGG